>WFRY01000448.1 GCA_015486315.1 Desulfobulbaceae bacterium | reverse complement strand
GACCTGCACTGTTCACGCTTACAGTAAATACCTTTATAAAAAATAAAATTTTAAAATATAAACAGGAGATAATATAATGGAACCTTTAACAATGTTTGCATCAACCGTCGGATTTATCGGAGCCTTCCATCTGCTGTCTACCACTGTCGAGCGTATAAGCAGGGGAAAGGAGAACACAACACAGACCACCCGTGACGACTGGTACTGTTTCTTTAAGACCTCGGATCTTCTTGGAACCGACGCAGCCGGCAGTATGGATACTCAGCCGACGATTACAGATGATCAGCGGCTTGAGCAGCGTCGTCGTCAACAGGCAAATCGTCCCCGCCTGCAGGCCTGAGAAGATAAAGAAAACATCATCTTTACCTGAATCGGATTTTCAGGTAAAGTCTCACCCGAAAAAAAACAAATAGAGCAACCGTCTATCTTGGCGGTTGCTCTATTTGTTTTTTTATTATATGCCTCGGTTATGCAGGGAAAAGCTCCTCGCAAAACGGTAAAAAAGGGAAGGGTGCGGTATGGATGTCCTCATTTACGGCGTTACTGAACTGGGCTATATGGTTGCTCTGCGACTGTACCAGGAACACAGTGTTACTGTAATAGATGATCTGGAAAAATTGCCGGACAGGTTTAACAGTCTGGATATCAGTTTTATCAACGGCAGCGGCGCGGATGTCGATGCCCTGGAGCAGGCGAATTTAAAAAACTGCGAACTGTTTATCGCCTGCGCAGAGCTTGATGAAGCCAATATCGTTGCCTGCTGGACGGTCAAAAAGATTGTGGACATTGAGACGATCTGTTTTATCCGTACCATGGAACTCTACCGAAACCTTGTATCGCCAAAACAGTATCGATATCATACAAGGTATGATATCGATACCATTATCTGGCCGGAACAGCTGCTGACCCAGGATATTTTCCGTATTATTTCTGTCCCCGATGCCATTGACGTAGAATATTTTGCCGAGGGGCGGGCAAAGTTGTTTGAATACCGGATCAAGGAAGATTCCATTCTCCGTAACTGCCGGGTCATGGACTGTTCGTTTCCAAAACATGTACTCATCGTTGGTATAACCCGGGATCATAATCTCTTTATTCCGGACGGTTCCACCGTAATACAGGAGGATGATAAAGTCATTTTCATGGGTACCGGCCAGGCCCTGGATACCCTGGCTGCAACAATTTTTCAATCAGCCGACAGCATGAAAAGTGCTGTCCTTATCGGCGGAGGAAGTGTTGGCCTGATGCTGGCTCAGCAGCTTGAAGGGGCGGGAATCAGGGTAAAGATTATTGAACATGATAAGGCCCGTTGTGTTTTCTTAGCCGATAAGCTGCAGAAGAGTCTTATTCTGCACGGTGACGGTACCGACCTGGAACTTCTTGAGGGTGAATCAATTGGTGATGCCGATGTTATTGTCTGCATTACCAACAATGATGAAAAAAATCTGCTCTGTTCTCTGCTTGTCAAGCAGCTTGTAAAGCAGCTCGGCACGGACCGCAGAATAATCACCAGGGTGAGTAATGCCCGGACCGCGCAACTCTTTGAGCGGGTCGGTATTGATGTAGTGGTTTCCCCCAGAGAGTCTGCCCTGACAGAACTCCTTAACCGGGTTCAGGCCCGCGATGTGGATATCCTGGCCCTGGTGGAGGGAGGTCAGGGGGAGGTGCTGCGCTTGACGCTGCCCGACACCTTTCCGGAAACTAAAGTGATGGATATGAAATTCGGGGCCCGGGCGATTATCGGTGTGGTCAAGAGGCGGCGACGTCTTATTGTTCCCAATGGTGAAACTGCTCTGCTGCCGGGGGATCAGTTGAAAATTTTTACCATGGCAGAGGATGCCGAGGCAATTAAGGCCATGTTTGTCTGATGAAGATAACCAATATCCTCAATGGGCTTGGCCTTATTCTGGTTGCATTCGGCATCATAATGCTGACCCCGATTGCTGTTGCCTTAGTGGAACAGGAATATAGCTCCATCATCCCCTTTGCAACCGCTGCCTGTACTTCAGTTACCCTTGGTTTTCTTTTTCGAAGATATGGTGGTTATTCACGTAATTTTGACGATATCAAACGAAATGAAGGGCTCCTGATTGTCTCCCTTGCCTGGATTGTGACCGCTGCCATGGGGGCGATTCCTTACCTGTTTTACGGCCTGAATCCGGTGGACGCCTATTTTGAATCCGTTTCCGGTATCACCACCACCGGCGCAACGATACTGACTGATTTTTCACTCTATCCAAAGGATTTCTTTTTCTGGCGCAGTCTCAGCCAGTGGCTGGGCGGTATGGGCATTATTGTTTTGTTTGTGGCCATCCTGCCGCAGTTTGCCGTGGCAGGCCGACAGATGTTTTTTGCCGAAGCACCCGGTCCCACCGAGGAAAAGGTCACGCCGCGGATCACCCACACGGCCAAGGCATTGTGGCTGGTCTATGTCCTGTTAACGCTGCTGGAAATATCGTTGCTCAGTTTTGCCGGCATGCCTTTTTTTGATGCTGTCTGCAATACTTTTTCCACCATGGCTGCCGGTGGTTTTTCCCCAAATCCGCTCTCCATCATGGGCTATGATAATACAGCTGTAACCTGGATTATTACCTGCTTCATGTTTCTGGCAGGTGGTAACTTCGCCCTCCAGTACCGGGTTCTTTTTCAGCGAAAACCCATGGCATTAATGCAGAGCGAAGAATTTCGTTTTTATTCATTTATAGTCCTGGTCAGCTCGTTATGTCTTGGTATCGCCCTGATGGCGGGCGGTTCGTTTGCATTGCTTGACTCTGTTCGTGACAGCATGTTTCAGATCGTATCGATCATTACCACGACCGGCTTTTCTTCTGCTGATTTTGCCCTCTGGAGTGTTGCTGCCCAGACAATTATATTTACTGTTATGCTGGTAGGAGGGTGTGCCGGATCAGCAGGCGGCGGCGTGAAGGTGATCCGGGTACTGTTTGGTTATAAGTATCTTAAACGGGAAATAACCCAGATTATCCATCCCAAGGCAATCCTGCCGATTAAAATCGACAATAAAAGCGTGGCCGATGATATTCAGCGGCAGATTTTGGGCTTTCTGCTCTTCTATCTGGTCCTGATGACCTGCTCAGCCCTGGCCGTAACGATCATTGAAAAAGATGGAGCTGTCGGTCTGGTGGGAACAGCGGCCACCATTGGTAATATCGGTCCTGGATTTGGAGAAATTGGACCCATGGGCAGCTTTGGCGGCCTGTCCATCCTGACCAAGATCATCTTTATCGTCAATATGATTGTCGGCCGTCTGGAGTTGATCCCCTTCCTCGCCATGCTGCACCCTGATTTCTGGAGTTTCAGAAAAGGGAATAGCTGAATCTCCTTACCCCGGTTCCTCGATATAACTCATCCCCCGGCGCTCAGCGCCCAATGACACAACTTCTGCAATTGCAGGGTTTGCCGCTTTTTCCAGCCCCGGAGTGTCTGTGCTCCATTACATTACTGGAGTTATATAATTTGACAATCTCTATACGGAAACATCCGGCAACTATTATCACCTGATATTTTTCCCATGGAGCGCTTATGAACAGAGTTGTAGAATTATGCAACATTATTGTGTTGCATGCTGTGGTTTACGGCAAGTATGTCGCCTTGTAAAGGGGAGTTTTTCTTTAGGAAGGGTTATGTTTTGTTAATTGAAATCAATATGTTACCTACAGTGTTATTTTTTGTCTGGTGTCTGTGTATTTCTGGCACAGCTCATGCAACATATTATGGAATGCAAAATTAAAATATTGATATCACAAAAACAGGAGGATAACTTGGCTACAGAAACAATTACCAGGAATGAAACAGGAGTGAACGTAAAAGCAGAGGCTTCCAGGTTTGCATTAACTGTTGGAATGGGAGTCGCTGCTGTCATAGGAGTCTATGGATTCGTCTGTCTGATAGGGGGAATATGGAATAACGGTATCGGCGGTTTACTCAGTGGTTTCTGGACTGCAGTTGTCGGAGGATAACAAGTGTAAGATTGTCTCACGATGAGAGATACTATACGTTGAAAACAGGAGATTGATCATGGCTGAAAAGGATAGCAAGGTGGCCGGTAGAGTGGTCTTGGGGTTTGGGGCCCTGATAGGATTGTGGGCGGTAGCAGCATTTGTTGGCGGTCTGTCACAGGCCGGCTCGCTGTCGGAACTTGCCAGGCAGTACATGATTGCTACATCCAGGATCAGTCCGCTCCATACTCTGGGAGACTACTATACGCATTGCAAGGGGATTGAGTATCTTCTCTATGCTGCCTTTTTTTTAGCCTTACCGGCGTGCTACATTTTTCTTAATAAACAGGAAAAGGCGGTGCAGATAAAAAGATGATCAGATTTATAGGATAACTGTTAACATCCCTGAATGTAAGCGTTTCAGGAACGCACTGCTGTGCGTGACCATGGAGCGCTTACGGATACAGCAGTATAAAAAAAGCCCGGCGCAAGCCGGGCTTTTTTTGTTTATGTTCTGCAGTATGTCTATCAATTGCTGCAGAGAGATGCGGTTACACTTTAGCTTTTTACTTGAAAAAATTCAGAAGTGCATGCAGATGGGTCATCGGATGGGGAGGGCAGCCGGGAATGTAAAGATCTACCGGGATCAGGCTGTTCAAGTCTCCGACAATATCTTTACTGCCCCAGAAAGGTCCTCCGGAGATCGCACAGCAGCCGTTGGCAATAACCACCTTGGGTGACGCGATTGCTTCATAGGTTGTCAGCACGGCAGCCCTCATATTATTTGAAATCGGACCGGTAAGGTGTATACCGTCGGCGTGCCTGGGTGAAGCAACGTAATCAATACCAAAGCGCTGCAGATCAAAAAACGGGGTACCGAGCACGTTTATGTCCGCCTCGCAGGAGTTACAGCCGGCAGCGGAAACCTGCCTGAGCTGCAGGGATCGGCCAAAGAGACTCTTGAAATGCTTTTTTGAATGTTCAGCAAGGGCAGGCAGGGAACCACTGCTGTACAGCGAATCTCTGCTGGTCGTGCCTAATTCAAAGTTGTTAGTGAAGGTAACAAATTTTCCCTCTGACTGTATTTCGCATTGACCACAGAATGTACAACGACCGAGATCAATAACCATCTTGTCGCTGTCTATTGCCTGTTGGGGACATGCCTCAGCACATGTTCGGGCAAGTTCTTTGTCGCAGTCCTGATGAACCGTGGGTAATCCCCGGTAACGGGAATACAGATTGATTGGTATCTTGGGATATTTGGTGGTCCTGTACCCCTGTTCCCGTCTATTTTTAATAACTTTTAACATATGATTGAGCCTCGATATTTATCCTGATTCTTACAGGTCAAATCCACAGTACGACTGGTTAAAACTCTTATTGCACAGAGGGAAATCCGATATACCCTGGTTGCGCAGGGACATGGCCAGGCCTGTCCAGTTATGAAATGAAGGATCCTTGACCTTGTAGCGTAGGATCGAACCGTCTTTATTGGTCAAGATACAGTGAGACACCTCACCTCGCCAGGCCTCGTTAAGGGTAACGACAAAAGAATCCGCTGCAAGCGTATAAGAAGAAGGCACCGGAAGTGGCCGGGCATCAATCTCTTTTGCCAGAAGTTTTGGTATCACCCGCAGTGAATGCATAATCTCTTCCCGCCGTACATTGGCACGACTGTAAACATCACCGACAGTTCGCTCATTACTGTTTGCTTCCACCTGATCATACATCTCGGTGGGGAAACTTACCCGGGCATCATAGGAAAGACCACCAGCTCTGCCGCAGTAACCGACAAGTCCAAGTTTTTCAGTAAGAGACGGTGGCACTGTTCCGGTATTCTCAAAACGGGCAATTACAGTATGGGCTGAAAAGAGCAGGTCGCAGACATTGGTTATGCCGGGAGTTTCATCATGAATCTTATCAACAATAATGCGCTGCTGTTCTTCCTGTACAGGAAAGGCGATTCCACCGGGCCGAACCAGACCTTTACCGAATCGGTTACCGGCCATGGTCAGGCTGAGGTTTAAAAATTCTCCACGAATCCGGCCGAAATAATTAAGGGGCGGGTTAAAGGCAACATCACCGCTCAGTGCCCCTAAATCACCTATATGGTTGGCAAGTCGTTCAAGCTCAAGGGCCACTGTTCGGACCAGTTTTGATTCCTCTTCTACTTCAAGTCCGGCAAGAGATTCAATTGCCTGCGAATGACAGAGACTATGTCCTATTGCGGTGTCACCGGCAATGGATTCGGCAATAACCGGTAACCGGTTTAAAGGCTGACCCGCCTGCTCAAGGAGTTTTTCCGCTCCCCGGTGCTGGTAGCCAAGCTGAATCTCCAGACTGAAAACATCTTCTCCGGCGCATTGAAAACGAAAATGTCCCGGTTCGATAATACCGGCATGAACAGGGCCGACCGCAACCTCATGGATGGACTCACCGTCAACCGTAAAATAGGGGTAGTTGCCAGGAATATCCTGGCTGTAGTCGTTGCCGAAGATATCATCCATGCCCCGATAATTTTCGTGGTAACGTACCATCTTGAGCCAGGGATGTCCCTTGGGGAGAACACCGAACTGCTCGGCGACTTCCCGTTCAAACATATGAAACTTTTCACACTCCGGAGTAAGCGAAGGATACTCATCGGACAGGGAACATCCGGTAACGTAGAGTTCATCTTGTCCGCATCGAATGACCGTCAGCAGTTTCAGCGTCTTTTCTTCATCCTCATAGGCGAAAAATTGTACGACGAAACCGTTATGAATAACTGCTTTAAGGACAGTATTTTGAAAAACAGGAAATTCAAGATCAGGTATATCCGACCGTTTAACGGTCTGACCATTTCGTATTTTAAGGAGGTTATCCATTCACTGTGCCTCCAATGGATGAAATCGCATTTTGAATTGTTTGATAGAGGGAATCCGGCAGCCAGATAACAAGAGCCAGGGATGTCAGTAACAGGATAAGCGGGGGAAAAACACGCATCCATGATTCCGGAATCTGAATATCAACATCATCTCGTTCCTTGAGGACCATCTGCATAACGAGTCGTGACGCACCGGCAAAGATCAGGATCAGACAAAAGATAAAGATACTGATTGCCACATAACGACCGGCCTTGATGGCGCCGATAATGATAAGAAATTCACTGATAAAGAGTCCAAACGGCGGGAAACCTGAAATTCCGGCAAACCCGGCAAAAAAGGACAGGCCGGTCTTGGGAAGATACCGCAGCATGCCACCGGTTTTGTCAATCATCTTTGTGCCGTAACCGAGCAGTATATTACCTGAAGACAGGAACAGTGAAGATTTTACAAGCGAATGATGAATCATGTGCAGCATGGCACCAAAGGCGGCCAGACCGCCGAATCCGATACCGACTGCGATAATACCCATGTTTTCGACACTGGAATAGGCCAGCATTCGTTTGTAATCTGTCTGGTTGAGAATAAAGACAGCTGCAACCAGCATGGAAGCCAGTCCAAAGGCAATCAGGACATTACTTGAATAATCACCCAGACCGGCCTTATACATCAACTGATGACAGCGATACACGCCAAGAAACGCACAGTTCAGCAATGCACCTGAGAGAAGGGCCGACGCCGGACTGGGGG
Source organism: Desulfobulbaceae bacterium (assembly GCA_015486315.1). Classification (GTDB taxonomy): domain Bacteria; phylum Desulfobacterota; class Desulfobulbia; order Desulfobulbales; family Desulfobulbaceae; genus Desulfobulbus_C. The sequence continues at coordinate 31,319 of WFRY01000448.1, read as the reverse complement.
CTTCACTATGGGCGTCCGGCAGCCAGGTATGCATAGGTGCCAGACCCATTTTAGTCCCATAGCCGATAAGGATGAAAATAAACCCGGCTTTAAGCCATATCGGATTCAACTGGGCTGCAACCGTATTTAACGATGAGAAGCTGATCGGCACATGAACCTTGCTCATCTCCATGGAGAAGATAATAAAGAAGCAGCCAAGCAGGGCAAGTGCGATACCGACGGAGCAGATAAGCACATATTTCCAGGTTGCTTCCAGGGCCTCTTTGGAGCGATGGACAAAGATAAGCGGTGCACTCATCAGGGTGGTCGCCTCCACGGCAACCCAGAGCATGATAATATGATCGGCAATAGCAACCATGGACATGGCGGCTAAAAAGAGCAGCATGGAGGCATTAAACATTGGTTCTTTACTCATCTCCACCTCTTTCATATAAAAAACCGTATAGATAGAGATAAAAAGAAAGAGAAAGGAGAGGATAGTCATGACCAGCATCCCTTCAGGAGTGTTGCTGAAGTAGCTGGTCTGCAGGGGCCCGGTTACCTTGAACCATTCCAGTGCTGTGATGATCGCATGGAGAGCAGCCGTGGCCAACAGGATTAATCTTCCTCTGTTCACAGGAAGAAAAAAGACGGCAACTCCTGCGATCAGTGGAAGGATAAATGTAAGTTGTAACATAATTTCAATCCTTTAGCTGCCCGAGGAGGGCGGTGTCAACATCATCAAAAGTGTGATTAATGTCATTTAAGACAATACCCATAACCAAAACACCTACCAGGAGATCGAGAAGAACCGCGAACTCGACTACATACTGGGTGTGGACCTGTTTTGCCAAAGCCGTACCGATGAGATAAATGCCGTTCTCCATCATCAGGTAGCCGATAACCTGGGTTATTGCCTTACGTCTGGTCAGAAGCAGGATAAAACCGGCACCCATGGTCGTAATAGCACTCACCAGCAGCATTTTATGGCTTGCAGGCAGCATAGCCAAGTGAAGATGATTGGTTATATATACGGAAAATACAATTATAATCAAGCCGGCAAACAGGGAGGCATGATACCCGATAATGGGCTCGATTTCGTTGGTGACCACCACCCGTTTGACGGCAATAAACATCAGCCCGGGAATCAAGACGCCCTTTACCAGGATTAACAGGAAAAAGAACATGATAAGCTTAAAGGTGATCCCGTGTGCGGTATCAATGAAAAGAGGTACCGCAGAAACCACGACCCCCTGAAAGGCCATCAGCTTCACCAGAGCCATGAGTCGGTTGGAACGTAGGGAAAGTAAAACCGACAGGAGAATCAGCGCCAGAAGTATATTGGATATATGTATCACTGGACAAACTCCATGGTTAAAATTGTTGCAAAGAAGACCAGGGCAAAGGAGGTCAGGATGAAGTTGGGAACCAGAGGCATCTTGTAGCGTGCCGTAATAGATTCAACTAAACCGATCCCCGCATAAATCAGCGTCATGATAATGGTAAAAATGAAGATGTTGACTATGGCATACCCGGTATGAAAGGGGTAGAGCAGACAGGAGATAAAGGAGGCATAAAATAACATTTTCAGGAATGCCCCCATTTCGATAAGGGCAAGATCAGGCCCGCTGTGATCAAGGATCATGACTTCATGGATCATGGTCAACTCAAGGTGGGTGGCAGGGTCATCGACCGGCACTCTGGAATTCTCGGTCAGCAGAATGATAAAGAGGGCGATCAGAACCAGGAATATCATGGCAGCAGAGGAGGACCACAGGTTAACGACCTGAGTACCTGAAAAGTATTCGGCAAAGCTTAAGCTGCCGCTGATGCGGAAAAAAAGTGCCAGGATAACAAAGACCGTGGCCTCGGCCAGGGTCGAAAAGAACACTTCCCTGGCAGCTCCCATGCCCTCAAAAGGTGAGGCCGTATCAAGGGCGGCAAGAACGGTAAAAAAACGTCCCAGGCCCAACAGATAAAAGAGGATAACCACATCCCCATGAAATGACAGTACGGGCGCAAGTCCTGCAAAGGGAAAAAAGAGCAACAGCATAAAAGCCGTGGCAAAAGAGACAACCGGACCCAGCTTGAAGATAAAGGTGGTACTGGTTGAATAGACGGATCCCTTACGCAGCAGCTTGATCAGGGTATAATATTTGATCAACCAGGGGGGGCCCTGTTTGCCGCCGAAATAAGCCTTTACTTTCAGGATAACTCCCATAAAAAGGGGAGCCAGCGCAAAGGCGACCAGGAACGCGAGAAATGAGGTAAAAGAAAAAGTAAAATCCATCGAAATTTCCTATAGAAAAAAGAGCATGACGACTACGGCCAGCACGATGTAACCAATATAGAGTTGAATATTACCATGTTGAATCCAACGCAGTTTACCGAGCAGGAACAGAATCGGACGGACAATAAAAGTGTTTAATCCAATTTCAGAGGTATCGTGGACATGGGAACTGAAGGTTGTTTTTCCGGGAAATATTTTATTAATTCCCGAATAATTTTTCTGGACCCAGACAAAGGGTTTGAAAAATTCAACCATAGTGTCGGCATACGAGGTACCGGTATACTGCATGCGAACCGTCGGCTGGGTGAACCCGCAGCCCCAGGTACCGGAACTGGTGATCTCTTTGCCGACATAGAGAAGTTTTCTGATACCGGCAACGATAAAGAACAGGACCAGAAACAGAACCGCAGTCCGGGCGATATTGGCTATAACCGGTATGAACTGCAAGGTGTCAAAGTCTGCAATAAGGGGGATTGAACGGCTTGCCTGGAATGCGGCCTGGACAAAGGGCTCAGGCCAGATTCCAATGATAAGACAGCACGCGGCCAGGATAAGCTGCGAGGCTGTCATAATGCCGCCGGCCTCAGATGCCTTTGCTGCAAAGTCGGTGCGGGGTTCACCAAGAAAAACAATACCCACCACTTTCGTAAATAAGGCCGCGGCCAGGCCTCCGATTACAGCCAGTGAGATTATTGCCAGTGTTGTGATAACAAATGATGCTCCCTGGAGTGTGAGTCCGTGGAATGCCCCGTAATAGATAAGGAATTCGCTGATAAACCCGTTGAACGGCGGCAGACCGGATATTGAGAGCGAACCGACAAGGAAAGACCTGCCGGTAATGGGCATTTTTTTCATCAACCCGCCCAGCTGATCAATAGTTGCAGTACCTGTCTGTTGGATGACCGCTCCTGCGCCGAGAAAGAGCAGTGACTTGAAAAATGAGTGGTTTAAGACGTGGAGCAGGCCGCCGGCAAAACCAAAGGCTGCCATGGTTTTATGGCCGGATGCGACTCCAAGCATGCCGATTCCGAGGCCGAGCAGGATAATACCGATGTTTTCAACACTGCTGTAAGCCAGCAGTCTCTTGATATTATGTTTACCAAGGGCATACACGACACCGAGAATACCGGTGACAATACCCAGCACAATAACAATCTGGCCAAAGAGAGCGCTGGTCGGCGCAAGCAGCAGATAGAAACGAACAATGCCGTAAATTCCGACCTTGATCATAACCCCGGACATGACGGCGGAAACATGACTTGGCGCAGCGGGGTGGGCATAGGGCAGCCAGATGTGGAGCGGCATGATACCGGCTTTTGAGCCGCAACCGATCAGGATAAGGATAAAGGCAATAAGTTTTGCAGAATCAGGAATTGCAGCAATTGCGTCAAAACCCAGGGTACCTGTATGGCTGTAAATAAAACCGAAACCGGCAAAGATGAACAAAGCCCCGGCCTGGGTAAACATGAAATAGAGATATCCGGCATCCCGGGTTGATTTATTCCGGATATCATAGATAACCAGGAAGAAAGAGGACAGAGACATTAATTCCCAGGTGATGGCAAAGGTGATCAGGTTGCCTGCACAGACAACAAGGGCCATGGAGACAACAAGAATTGCGTAAAAGAAATAGTTTGCTGCAGTAGCCAGAGGTCGTTGGGCATCCCGCATATACTGAAAACTGTAGAGAGCGGCGATTGCCGAGATGGTAAAAATCGGCACAAGAAAAAAAGCTGAAACAGCGTCGATCTTGAGCGAAAACGTGAAAATCTGCAGCCAGTCCAGAGAAAGAATCACCGGGTCGACCTGCTGGATAAGACGCATTGCTGCGCCATACGTTCCGATTCCGCATCCGGCGATAATGCCTAGAACCGCAGCTCCTTTCATCAGTGGATACATTCTGTACGTAAAAAGTGCCTGTATTCCACCGGCTCCAATGATAAGTAATGCTATCAGAAAGGTATTCATACGTCCTCGTGTGTTACATCGATAAGAAGGCAGACCTGGTTATCGTCTGTTTGCCTGTTTGAGAAACATGCAGGAATTTCACGCTCTTCAAACCGGTAAGTGGTGGTGTAAATGATACCCACGAAAATGGCTTTTCCTGAAAGGACTCTGCCACTGTCGTCGGTCACGGCCCAACCTGAATGCAGGTTTCCGCGGCAGGCGACTTACATAGTGAAAAGATTATGAGTGCCTATTCAGAAAATGTCAACTATTTTTTTAAAATGACCCTGCAGCTCCTGTATAACAACTTGATAATATAATATAAATTTATCTCTTCCTGTCGCTGACCCGGTACTGCTCACGGGCTTGAAACGTAAATTTGTCAGGATGATTTTATCTCCAGACGGGGGGCCTCAAGCATACGCTGGATGCTCTTTTTAAGGTCGAATTGATCCGGATTTTCCACGCTGAGTTCCATGAGCTTTGCAAAAAGTTCTTCCTGTTCAAGAGGATGGGTATATTTCGAAGGAGTACCGCCTTCGAGTTGCACATGGGCTGCCCAGGGCGCAAAATAAGTCGTTTGCGGGAACCCTTCATATTCCGGAATATCAATATTTAATCCACAAACATAGAGAAGATTCCTATTCTTATATGCCTCTTCCATCCGTATGGATTGAACCACCCTGGCAAATTCAAGTTGAATGCTGGTCTTTGCCACCCGGAGGGCCGGATATTTGGCGCTGACGATATCAGGCATGAATTCGAGCAGATTTTTTTCCAACAGGACGGAATCACCGGTTTCATGAAAGTCTTCTTTAAAATAAAAAAGATCTGATGTCAGTAAGTCACCGATGTTTTCACCGGTGCCGCCATGCCACTGGTATCCTGATTCATCAAGCCGTTGTTTAAACTGTAATGAAACCTCATAGGACTGGGTTGTGCTGGCCGTTGCTACGGGATGAATTATCCCCTGGTTGTCCTGGTCCACAATATTGGAAAGTTTGAGAACCAGTCCTTTCTCCACAGGATGGGAGCCGAAATCAATGAAAAGATTTTTGACTGTGATCAGGCAGCGCCCCTGATCATCTTTGCGCAGAAAGATTCGCTCCCGGGCAAATAAATACTGGTCCAGGTAGGGGGTGATGACGTGGGTAAGTTTGCCGCAGGATACGGAAAGGTGATTGCCGGACATCTGCGGGCGTCGATAGGTACCGTATTCACCGCTGTCAGGGGCATAGCCGACATGGCTTGCCTGCAGAATAACCAGGTCGTCACCATGGTGAGAATGAGGACCATGACGGTCGACGGCGAGCAGGCCACCCACCCGTCCATGATTAAAGGGGAAGGTGCCGAAATGTTTGGTAAGCAGAATAATGGGCAGGCCCTGATTTTCATCGGAGCAAAAAGCCCTGGACGGCATAATATGCCCTTTTCTGAAACCGAGTTCAATGCAGAAGTTATAGAGCCTGGGCAGGAACTCGGGATAGGGGAGGGTGAGGTCGTCAATTTTGAAGGGTGCTACTTTTCTCAGGATATAAGGTTCATGGTATTTATTGAGCATCGGCAATCACCTCCCGTAAGAAAAAATATTGTAAATTACAATGCAGAGCAAGCAGTTGAGTCAGGTAATTCATTTTAGTGAAACTCTTCACATCTAAGAGAGTTATACACAATGACTGCGGCTTATTTATAAACAATGGCTGCGGCTTATTTGTAAACGATAGCTGCGGCTTATTTGTAAACAATAACTGAATCATCATTCATTTTCAAGCCTTTTCCGCTTGACATTCTGGTAAAGAGCGCTATGAATTACGCCTGTCTCGGTAAAAATCAATTTCATCCATAATAGTTCTTCATTATTTTTTATTCGTTCAAGGAGGGAGTACCATAATGATCTACAAATTTTTCCCATTTCTCCTCTGGTTCAAGGGTTACAACTTTGGGATCTTCAAGCTCGATCTGGTAGCCGGTGTCACCGTGGCTCTGGTTCTGATTCCGCAGTCCATGGCCTATGCCCAGTTGGCCGGACTGCCTGCTTATTATGGTCTCTATGCCGCTTTTCTGCCTCCGATGGTTGCGGCGCTGTTCGGCTCCAGTCGCCAGTTGGGTACCGGCCCGGTGGCAGTTGTATCGCTTATGTCGGCGGCCTCTCTTGAGCCGCTGGCGACAGCCGGTTCTCCTGAATTTATTGCCTACTCCATTGTGCTGGCCCTGGTGGTCGGTATCTTCCAGCTCTCCCTTGGCGTACTGCGCCTTGGAATGGTGGTTAACTTCCTCTCCCATCCGGTTATCAACGGCTTTACCAATGCCGCTGCCATCATCATTGCCTCGTCCCAGTTTTCCAAGTTTTTCGGGGTGTACGTGGACAAGGCATCCCATCATTATGGAACCATGATGCGGCTTGCTCAATCGGCCATGGATTATACCCATATTCCCACCTTGATGTACGGTATCAGTGCGATAGTCATTATGGTGGGGCTGCGAAAGATAAATCCGAGGATTCCCGCCGTGTTGATTGCCGTTGCCATTACAACCCTGGTCTCCTACTTTACCGGCTTTAATAACGATGCATATGTGCCAGTTACCGCCCTGCAGGCACCCGGGATTGAAGAAAAAATCAACGAGTTCAATAAGGTGACGGCCCAGATTCAGGAGCATGGTCAACAGCGTGCTGAACTGGGTAAGGTTATTGATGAACTGCGCAAGGTAGAAGCCGAAGGACATGGCGGTCCTTCTGTGGATGTCCTCGAAATAGAGGGGAAGGTGAATATTCTGACCGCTAAAATGGATCATGCCAAGGAGGAGGCACATCTCCTCCGTAAGGACCTCAGGCATATGAAATTTGAGGCGGTTCAAGAAGGCGAGAATTATACCTTCTATCCCAAAGATGCTATCCCCGGCGGCCTTGAAACCGATGGCGGTACCTGGAGGATAAAACTGAAAAATTCCGTTGTTGATCCCAATAAGCTGACCCTGATGGGTGGTGGAGCCATTGTTGGTAAAATTCCTGAAGGGCTTCCAACATTTACCGTACCTCAGCTGACGGTTAAATCATTTTTTAAACTGTTGCCCACAGCCATTATTATTTCCCTGCTTGGTTTTATGGAGGCCATTGCCATTGCCAAGGCCATGGCAGCTCAAACCGGTCAGAAACTTGATCCCAACCAGGAGCTGATTGGTCAGGGGCTTGGTAATATTCTGGGTTCAATCGGTTCAAGCTACTCTGTTTCCGGTTCTTTCTCCCGGTCAGCCGTCAACCTGCAGGCGGGTGCGGTCAGCGGTATTTCTTCGGTGGTAACCTCCGCAATGGTGGTTATTACCCTGCTCTTTTTTACTCCTCTGCTCTATCATCTTCCCCAGGCAACCCTTGCCGCAGTTATCATGATGGCGGTAATCGGTCTGGTGAATACCAGAGGATTTGTCCACGCCTGGAAGGCCCAGTGGTATGACGGTGCCATCTCCATCATTACCTTTCTGGTTACCCTCTATTTTGCTCCCCATCTTGACAAGGGAATCATGATTGGTTTTGCCCTGTCCATGGGTGTATTCCTCTATAAATCCATGCGCCCGGTTGTGGCCGAGCTCTCCATGCATGAGGATAAGGTTCTGAAAAGTGCTGAGCATTATCGTCTCAAAGGCTGCCGTCATATTTCAGTTGTTCGTTTTGACGGTGCCCTGTTTTTTGCCAATGCCAGCTATCTTGATGAACAGGTAGCCAAGTTCAGGACCGAGCATCCCGATCTTCGTTACATCCTGCTTGATGCCAAGGGGATTAACGACATGGATGCCTCGGGTGAAGAGGCGCTTGCCATGCTGGTAGAGCGTTTGCGGGCTGCAAAACTCGGTTTTGCCATGTCCAGTGTCAAGGGGCAGGTTATGGCTGTTATGGAACGGACCGGCCTTTTAAATAAGATCGGTATGGAAAATCTGTACCCGGATACGGAGTCAGCCGTGAAGGATATTGTCACTAAGGTTCATACCAATTCCGATTTGCCGGAGAAAGGCTGCAAGGGCTGTCCGTTGACGGAGTGTATTCCGGCAGCCTGAGCATCATAAAGATAAATGGTAACTATTCAGGTGGGTGCAGAAAATTTGCAAAACCACCGTCCTGTAACTGTTCAGGAGGGCCTTAGATTCGGAGTCTACGCTTACCTGTTCATTTAAGACTGTGAAGCGTACTTGTGCTACTCGAGCAGGCTTAAATGGGCGAAGAGGTAAGCGCAGACTCCGTAAGGTGCTCCTGAATAGTTACGATAAATGATGAATTCGGAGGTTGTCTGAAAGGTTGAGCAGTGATGAGGGCAGCCTCCGGAAGCTATAGGCGCAGACGGATTTTTTGTTATTGTTTATTGCTGCGCCATGTAACCGACAAGGAGATAATATGACTGAAAATAGTACGCACCCGATGGGTAAGATTAAAACCATAGCTCTTGCAACCGATGGCTCCGGTTATACGGATGGTGCCGTGCAGGAGGCGATTTTTTTCGCCCAGGCATGTGGAGCAGCTCTTGTTGTCCTGAATGTCATCGGCATTGATACGGAAATAGCCTCTCAGGCCACCGGTGCTTATGCCACGGCTGCGACCATCCGGACCGAGAGCCAGGAGTATATAGAACGTATCCAAAAAATAGCCGCTGATCACGATATTGAGTGTGAGGTCGTTGTTGAGGAGTCATACCAACCCGATAAAACCCTTGTTGAGCTGGCGAACAAGCACAAGGCTGATGTTATTATCATGGGTCGGCATGGTCGAAAGGGATTGTTGAAACTGCTGGTTGGAAGCATGACTTCCAAGATTATCGGTCATGGCTTTCCCCGGGTTCAGGTCGTGCCCAAGGATGCCACCGTGTTTGGTGAAAAGATTCTCCTTGCAACAGATGGCTCTGAGTCCAGCCGGCTGGCTGTTGATGAAGCCATCAGCATGGGAGAAAACTGTACCATGCTGAAAGAGATTTATGTGATCTCTGTTTCTCCCAGGGAGGCGGATCTTGATATAGCTAAACAGCGTGCAGATGATGCCTGCGCCCGGATGAAAGGGAAAATCGGCGATGTCGAATGTGTTGCCATGGGACTTGTCGGCCGGCCTACAGAGGTTATCACCACCATTGCCCAGGAAAAAAATGTTGATCTGATTATAATAGGAGGCCGGGGCAAGGGGCTGAGTAAACTGCTCATGGGCCATGTGACCGAAAAGGTCATCGGCCGTGCCCACTGTGCAGTACTGGTTGTCGAGAAAACGTCATAACCAGTAACTGCAAACGCAGTCATCCAGAATTAAAATGGCTGGGCACCAGAGCGTGCCCAGCCATTTTTTTTGCTGATTTTTGTTGGAGCAGGCTTGTAGCCTGCTCCTTTTGTTTCTGACAACGCTGTCCTATCCGGAGCAGTTCGCCGATCCTAGTTGATTTGTTATAACCCCAAGGTTCAATCTACAAGATTGAACCGGTTAAAGGCAGGATTTGACTACTATCCAGCTGAAATCCAGTTGTTTTTCAGTGTAATGGATCCCCGCCTTCGCGGGGATGACGGATTCAAAGACGAGACCCTTCTCTTGCTGGAGCAGGCTTGTAGCCTGGTCCTCTTGTTTCTGACAAAGCTGTCGTATGCCGAGTAGTTCGCCGATCCTAGCTGATTTGTTATAACCCCACGGTTCAATCGACAAGATTGAACCAGCTAAAGTAGTTTATGCGGACCTGCAATCCGGTTGTTCCTTAAACGCCTCCATCCCGAGGCGTTATCAAGTCAAGAGTGGAGTTAATGAAGCGCCTGCCATCATGGAATGGTAAAGAACTATTTTTTGACGTTCTGCAGCAGCATTGTTATCGCCTCATCATCACAGAGACCGAATTCTACCGAGATGAGGAGGTTGTTTTTCTTGTCGGCAAACCACCAGCGACGGTTGGGGTGACCGTCAATAAACATCCTGGCCCGGTTGTTTATGGCAATCAATCCCTGTTTTTTAGCCAGACTGAGAATCTTCTTTCCCTGTTTTTCAAATTCTTTGGCGGTTTTTTTATCTCTTACTTTCAGTTGGATAGCCATGATTTTCTCCTGTGTTGTGGATAAAGGACAACGGGCTCAACCCGGGGGCCAGGTCATGCTCCGTCCGCCGAAAATGTGCATATGGATGTGGAAAACCGTCTGTCCGGCCTGCTCACCATTATTGAAGACCACTCGATACTGTTCAACCCCTTCTCTCTTTGCCACCTCGTTGCCGACCCGCATCATCCTGCCTATTAACTGCTCATCTTGGGGTGCCAGGGCTGATGGTCCGCTGATATGTTTTTTGGGGATGACAAGAAAGTGGACAGGTGCCTGGGGGGCAATATCCCGGAAAACAAAAATTTCATCATCTTCATAGAGTTTATCAGATGGAATTTCACCTTTGCTGATTTTACAGAAAAGACAGTTATCGGACATGTTGTTCTCCGCTTGCTTATATTGCTGATTGGATTTTTTGTCTTCCGTCGTTCCATGATACCATCTTATCTGTGGTAATCAATGGCTTTTACCGGCAATCGGTTCCAGTTTGAGGATCATTTCATCCCTGCCGGCCCTGACGTCCAGCGGCACCATTTTGAAAGAGATTGTTTTAGAGCCGATTTTGGCATTGAACGGACTTATTTTGTCCAGTTTTATCGGGTATTCTCTGTTGCCCAGACTGTTGAGCAGGGGCAGCAAGGTTTTGGCGGAGTTGCTCGTACCATGGGTCGGCTCTTGAAATCTCGGGGTCAGGAAAAGTGTCTTTCGGGCAGGATCAAAGCGCAGGGAGATATCACAGGTTACAGGCAGGGAGAGTTTGCCTAATTTGAGTTTAATATCCTGTCCGCCGATGTTGGTCGTCAGCTGCATATCCCTGCCCGATACCTGGCCCTGGACGGAGATCAGGTCGTTGTTGATTGTAAGTTTGCTGATGGAATCAACGGTAATGGTGCCCTGAAAAGTTTTGCCGTTCTGCTCAAGGGGCAGGGGAAGCATATCGAGGATGGTCTGGTGCAGTGCTGCAGCCGGCAGAGTAATGGTAACCGGTGCATTTGTTGCTGCCTGTACCGGAGAATAGCTCGTGGCGAGGGTACAGAGGGCAAGGAGTAGAAGTGTACATCGAATATATAATGTCATAGTGTATCCCCGGGGTCAATGAGCAGTTGAGGCTGAAGAGTATGAATAACACCATTACTATGATGCGCCGTTTTGTCGCTCGAAGTTAAAAATATTATTAAACTATTCTAATACGTTTGTCGAAGAGTGCAAGCAGCCAGCTTGCCGTCAGCATGCTGATGCCGATCTTCGAGTAGATATCGCGCATGGGACTGTGGACATGGTATTTTGAAATGAGTATGGTGTTGTTGTCGATAAAATGTCCCTGTACGGTTGCTGCTTTGCAGGGTGGCGGTAAAATGATTGTCGGCTGCAAGTGGTTCGTTGGAACAACTATCTTCTTCACGTTACCTTAATGAAGCGTTTACATTTATTCAGCTGTCTCTTTTACATCTTTTTATAGGTCTGAAATCATGGACGATTCACAAAAGTTTACATTGAACTCTAAATTTAAGGTTGAAACCTTTGACAATGAAATTTTGTTATACGCCGTTTCCAACAGCAAAGGAATATATCTCAATGAGACAGCCTACCTGGTTTGGGAAATGTGCGGAAAAGGACATTCTGTCGATGAAATCATCACCCTTCTTAAAGAGGCATATCCTGAGCAGAGGGACACTATCCGGGAGGATGTTATTGCTGCTCTGGAGTCTCTGGTTGAAAATGGAGCTTTGATCCCTGCTGATGAATGAACAAGAGAGTCGTACCATCGGCTTTTGTGACCAATTTGTCACAATTAACTGCAATGGACCTGAAGCAGCTTTACTGGTCGATTTTGTATGTTCTGATCTGCCGACAACAACAGACACTCCCGTACGTGCTGTGTATGATGTCGTGATTGTTGGCAACAAACCGATGATGTCGCTCTGGCAGGGAGAAAAAAAGCTCTATTTTGGAGATTGCAGCTACGCTTTGGCGTATACGCTGATCAACGAAATCATTTTCCAAAGCATAGCAGACAACACTGCCGGTCATGCCATCCATGCGGCAGCGATTGCTTATCATGGAAATGGTGTCCTCCTGCCCGGAAAAAGTAGCTGCGGGAAAAGTACGCTGGTCGCCTGGCTTACAGCTATGGGGTGTAATTATCTGACAGATGAACTGGTGGTCATTGCAGAAGAAGATACTCATATACAGCCTCTAACCCGACCGATCTCAATCAAGACCGGTTCAGCCGCAATTCTTTCTTCTTTACTGAGTTTTGATCAAAAAAAAGTTTTGACCGGTACTGATGGCTTTATGTTGCCTCATCGTCTGTTAAATGAGAATTTTTTAACTGCTTCTCCTCCCCTGTCGCTTATCCTGTTTCCTCAGTTTATAGCCGGTGCACGTCTGGAAATAACAAGATTGACAAGCGGTATAGCTTGCTCCAGGCTTATGGAATGTTACGTCAACGCCAGAAATTTCAGGGGCCATGGAATCAGCTGGTTGGCGGAACTGAGCAGGAAAACCCCTGTCTATCAAGTAAGATATGGCAGCTTGAAAACTTTAGAATCAATTTTCCCTGAATTTTTTTCTGAAATCATGGGGAAAATCACAGAAAAAGAAGAAGTATAATTGCAACTGCTCACTGGATATTTTCCTGTTTGCCACATCTTTAATACAAAATTCAAAAGCCCGTGATTCATAAAAACACAATTCCTGTACATGCGGAACGCTGCTCAATCCGGAGAAATGGTGATGCTTTTTATCTTGAGCGCAACAACAATGTGCATCCAATATATATTAACGATACAGCGGTTCTGTTATGGCAACTCGCTGACGGGTCGAGAAATTTAGGTGAGATTACAGATATTTTACACGATTATTTTCCTGAGGCAGGTCACTCTATCGATATTGGTTTGGTGGATGGTTTTCGCGCACTTGCCAATGCCGGAGGATTGATCTTAACTCCACCGGTTTCCTCGGTCGAAGCTGCAGAGCCTGCAGAATTGTGTATCCTTTTTGCATATCATAAGGTAGATGCAGTAACCCGTCGCCACCTGGACCTTTTGACTTTTTTTAATCCAGAGGCAATGGTTATTCCTCTGGGACATAATCTTTCAGCCAGATTGAAAGGTCCTCTTGAAACAGTTGATGTTGGATTATTTGAAAGTAAATGGGATCTTTCAAATCCATGGCGATCCATGGACGGAATAATCTATACCTGGTTTCTCAATCGGAAAAAGTCAGCCAAACGTTATGTGTTGGCGGAATATGATTGTCATTGCACCATGCCGCTCGCTGTCGCCTACAGCGAGATTTGGGACGCGGATGTTGCCGCAAGAACTTTTTTTCTGCAAAAAGATAATCCCGGCTGGCAATGGTTTGCTGAAATTTCCCGCCTGGCACCATTTGAGCAACCATTTGCTGCGGGTGTACCGCCATTGGGGAGTATACTTTTTTCGCATCATGCACTGGAAGTTTTATCTCAAGAGGCAAGTTCTGCAGATGTGTTCTCTGAATTTCGTGTTGCTACGACTGCTCAAAGAACTCAACTTGAAATAAAAACTTTTCCTGAAAATTTGGCTGCAACCATATCTGCCCACAAGCAGAATTACAATTTTCTGCAGCCAGGTATATTTCATCCCGTAAAGGAATATATCGCTTACGGAGAACTATAAAAAATGATTGCATGGGCAATTCCGGGACAAAATTTAGTTATTGTATCCTTTCCATGTTCCAGAACATGAAAATTTTTCTTGCTGGATTATGCATCTGATAAATGACAGTTTATTTTCAATTTTGATTTTTTCGCAGCATAGCGTTCATCCAGAACGATAATTCTCCTATTTGCTATGATCTTCCATAATCTGGAAACGATTTTTTTACACATAGGCAAGACTGCCGGTGTCTCTGTCGAAAGAATGTTGCACGATGAAGAGCTTGATTTCCGAATCGCAGACCATGACAAGATGTTTGGTTGGGATGCAACAGAGAAGATATACTTACAGCATGCTACAGCAGAGACAATCAGGCGATTGGTCGGCGATCAACTGTTCTATCGGTATTATAAGTTTACAGTTGTTCGTAATCCATTTGCGCGTATGGTTTCAGTCTACTTCTATCTGTATGGCTATCATCAACGGCAATTTGGAAGTTTTACGCAATTTATCGAACAGCTTCCCGGGAAGATTCAATCAAAAAAAGTACTGAAAGGATCGCATTATATTCCCCAGGTATGTTACACAAAAATAGATGGTGAAAATGTTTGCGACCGGATAGCACATTTTGAAAGGCTGCCACAGTCACTTGATTCAGTTCGAAAGCAGTTAAAAATCACCTCAAGCCTGGAGCATCATAACACATACCGACATCCGGAGTTGAGTGACATGCCGGTTGTTGAGCACTATACTTCTCCCCAAAGCATTCATATCATACAGGACCTGTTTGCTGAAGACTTTGAAACATTTGGCTATTCGTTTGATGTTGAAATCCAGAAGCCGATAGTATAGCTGAGATGGCTGGTCCTGAATCTCAAAGTAACGGTGTGGACTGGTGACAAAAACAAGTACGGATATTCAAATTTTAAACCTCTGTGCCAGGGTCCGGCAACATCCGGTTCAGCACCACAACCTTGTTACAGCCTGCGCCACTTTCAGCAAATGGGATGAATTGCTGCTGAGCAAGGCGGAAGAACAGGGGATGGGGCCGCTATTACACAGGCACCTTGCTTCCCTTGAGGAAACGCTGCCGGATTCATTCCTCCGAGGGCTGAGATTTTTAAGCCTTCGCCATCGACAGGCAAATACTCTTCTTGTTCAGTGCCTTCGCCATATGCTGGAGCTGCTGGAAGAAGAAGGTATGCCAAGCCTTGTCCTGAAAGGAGCAGCTCTTTGCCGGACTCTTTACCCGGATCCCGGCCTGCGACCCATGCGCGATATCGATCTTTTGCTCGCCAAAGAAGATGTACAGAGCGCTCATGCATTCTTACAAAAAAAAGGTTTCAGGGCATCCACAGCAGCTATCCCGAAAGATCATTTTCATTTGCCCCCCCTTTATCATAGTGTTGACGGTTTACAGGTATGTGTTGAACTGCACCACGACCTTTTTCCCAACTGTCCGCCTTACTACCAGCCCCTGCCCTTTGCGGAACTTTACCCGGACGCTCTCAGTTTTGATATAGATGGAGTTAAGGCGTATACGCTTGCAACCGAGGAAATGCTCTGGCATCTGTATCAGCACGGATTTCATGCACCTCTGACCTATGAGTCGTACAAGCTGATATCCGTGGCTGATATTGTCAGCCTTGTTGAGGAAAAATTTGAAGAAATAGACTGGGTGAAGATTAAATCAGTGTATCCGCAACTTTTCAAGGCATTACCTCTGTTTCACTACATAACTCCTTGGAATGACGAGGTGTTGAAGATTATTCCCTGTAACAAGAGAGCTATCCCTTCAGAGGTGGGGGAGCGTTTTACGGGGTGGCCTCACTTTCGGCTGTCTGAGCAGAGGGAAAAAGGGTTGATGGAGATTTTACACCATACCTTTTTTCCCGGCCAATGGTGGATGTTAATGTATTACAGCCCAGAGAATCAGCTATCTTACATCTGGAGCAGATTGGTACGTCATCCCATGCATATTTTCTGGTGGATTAAACTTTATTGGAACATTTATATTAAGGAAAATTCACTGCCCGCTGGTGATAACCAAAAAACGATAAACAATAGAGTAGCGAATGTCAAAAGACTCGCTGTCGGCATGTATAGAAAGTTCAGGTAGTTCTTTCTTTGTTTTTAATTTTTTCATAAATATTTTTCATAACCTCTTTACCAAGCAACTCACTGAAGTGCTCTTTAACAGGCTCGATATCTAATCCGAGTTCAGCAAAACCGATTAAATAATTTCGTATACGATCTTCCCACTGAATCGGATAGGGAACCCCAAGTGGTCTGGCAAAGCGGTGAAGCCAGCGCAAAAAGGGCAGGCAGATGGTTTGGCCACCTGCCTGACGAAATTTTTCGTGGATATACCCCTCTTCACCACCAAAGCCACGAAAGCGTTGATTAAATCCCGGCCAGGCATCTTTACTGCAGGCAAAGACGCCAAGGCCCTGCATTGGAATCTCAAATGAATCGCCTTCCCGGTTCTCACCTCGTGGATCATGCCCCCAGGTTCCGTACATTCCTTTCCGCCAGATCGGTTCAAAATGGGTGGATAGTTTCTTCAGGTCGTCGTGGATCATGGGGCCCTGCAACAGATCTCTACAACCTGGATTTGCATCAAAATAGTTTATCAATTTTCTGATGGCACCGGGAACAATAAAAACATGGCAATCCATGCAGAGGACATAATCACCTACAGCATGGTGAAAAATATAATCTCTCACGGCGGTTCCCTGTTTGTCTTGCAACGGTAGATAGCGGTACCCCTCAATGGACCCATCAAGTTTTTTTAAACTTTCCCCACAGGGACCATCCGGATGGTTATCTATAACGAGGATTTCACTGTCTTCGGTAACCTCGGGATGATACATCCGCAGTGCCTGGCTGGAAAAGTATACCCCGTCATAATCGTCATAGGTAGCCATGCCGATGGTAAGTTTTTTTCTTTTTTTCAGTGGAGTAGCTTTTTGAATGGGAAAGACCGGGGCAGAATCTTTTATGCTTGCGACCGGAGTGGGTTGCTTTGAGGTGAGACGATGAAAAGCTCTGATGAATCCCTGGAGGGAAGAGGGACTGCAGCCGGTAGCAAGCACAAAATCGATGATCGGTTTCAGTATGTTTTCAAGTTGATCCAGGTTGCTGTATTGAAGAGTCAGAGCAGGGATCTGCCGTGTAAGTGAGGCGACCTGGCTGAAACCGTGCAGTTTAAGATTACGACCGTTGACGAGACAGCCCATAAGTTGTTGTGCCGCCCGGGCAGGACTTATGACGTCAAGAGAAAGAGCAGTATGTCGATTGTATTCTATAAAAAGAAGAAGAGAGAGTTGAGATGTGGTCCGGGTCGATTGATTATGAAAAATCCTATGTGAAAACAGGGTGCCGGTATTATTTTGGAGGACACGATCCTTCCTGTTTTGGAGTGGGGTAAAATCCTCAATAACAGACTGACCCGAGTGCTTTATGTGAAGTGGTCGGACAAGTGCATTGAAATGATCTGTATCATCCGGAAAATAGACCAACTCGTCTGTCAGGTAACCGTAACCTCGCGCAAGAAGCCAGGTCGTCAGCATGCTTTTGCCAAGGCCGCTTTTGCCCGGTATGAGGACAGCATTACCGCCTCTCTGCACGGCCGCCCCATGGACAGCCAACCCCCCGCTGATATCATGGACGAGTGAATAAGTACTTCTGGTCAGAAGCAGCAGGGCAAGGTCCCCTTGATTAAGGTTTGCCCCAATCCCTTCTCCATCGTCTGTTACAGAAAATCGTTTTTTTGTTTCATCATATCTGACTTCAAGAATTGTGGTTGCATCGTTCGCATCCCCTTCTTCAAAGTCAAGAAAGGTAAAGTCGATGACAGCGGCTGCCTGGAGCGGATATCGGATTGCCAGTGTTTGGCCGCCAAAGCAAAGGAATTTTTCAGACATTGCTGCTCAGGTGGGTGGTAAAATTATGGGTTGGTGAGATGGACATAAAAAAAGAGGTACGATCCAGAAGAATCGTACCTCTTTTTTTCTATTGAGAAGTCACCTGGATCAAGGTAGCCCTGTAGTTGGTATCTCTGTGGGCATCGGTGGCGTAGTCGGTATCCGTGTCGTAGTTGTTGTCGTGCTCGTCCCCGGAGCAGAGGTCGTGGAAGTCGTCGGTGTCGCCGGAATGGCTATTGAACAGCTTGCTGTACCGTCTGCTCCGGTAACAGTGGTGACCACTGAAACCGAAGTGATACCCGGGCCACCATTGACGGTGAGGTCCCCGGTAAATGTACCATCTGCTGCTGTAGCGGTAGTAGCCGTTATGGTGCCCTGGGCTACAATCGTTGTCGGCAGGTTGGCTGTAGGTGGGGTAACAAAACCTTCCACCCGGATAGTAACGGTGGCGCTTGACTGGTCGCCGCTTAACAAGGTAACGGTGCACGGGTCATTTATTATGATCCCGCTCGTCGCGGCGTGGGCAGGTAAGGCAATCTGGCCGACAATCGGCTGGGTCCATTTTTCCGGCAGAACACTGTAACCGGCAAGAACACCAACGCCAACGGCTATCTTTTTTATTGCCGTTCTTCTTTCCTGACTTTCAGGTACATTTTGCTTGTCTGCCTTTTTATTACCCTGCATCACCAAACCCTCCAGCAAAAATAGTGTTAATTGATCATTAATGACCAATATATAAATAGTACCCCGTTGAAGGTTTTTTTCCAACAAATTATCAGGCACTGCTTACATAATTTTTGGAATTACATCTACCCACAGGTGATACTTAATCCCCTGTCTGTTTTTAATCAAACTATTCTAATACGTTTGTCGAAGAGTGCAAGCAGCCAGCTTGCCGTCAGCATGCTGATGCCGATCTTCGAGTAGATATCACGCATGGGACTGTGGACATGGTATTTTGAAATGAGTATGGTGTTGTTGTCGATAAAATGTCCCTGTATTGAGAGCCTGGCATCATGTTCCGGTAACCTGTCGCCCTGAACCTTCAGCTGTTCGTCCGACAGGGTCATGATGGTGTGGGTTGCAGCCTGGTAAGGCTTGCGATCTATCTCTATGAAGGTCCCTGTACGGTTGCTGCTTTGCAGGGTGGCGGTAAAATGATTGTCGGCTGCAAGTGGTTCGTTGAGCATGATCAGGGGGCACAGCAGGTAGATGGCCAACAACAGCAAACCGGCGCTCTGACGTTTTCTGTCCCGGAAAAACAGTATCTCCCGCTGCCGATCTTTCCACGCATAGAGGGAAAAGATAATCAGGCCTGCCAGGGTAAGCAGCAGGGACGGCAGCTGTTCAGGCCAATACCAGGCAAAGGTGGTCAGCTGCCAGGAAAATGGAGCCAGTAGATGAGTACCGTTGGCCCACTTGATCTGGGTCGGGTCCAGCAGCAGGTGGAGTAAGCAGTTGAAGCCAAGCAGGAAAAAGAGTGGCCGGCTGCGTTTAACCTGCAGGCTGACCGCTGCTGCAAAGAGCAGGCTGAAGAACAGGCTGGACTGGATAATCACATACAGCCGCAGGTTGATCGGGTCGACTATGTTCAGGGGATGGATCAGCCGTTGTTCAATCCATGGCAGGTCGGGAATCAGGCAGCCCAGGCCGATCCATTTGACATCCGCCGAACGGGAGACGGCCTTGCAGGCCAGGGTCTGGATACCGAAATGGGCAAGGGTATTGGGCATTTCTATGAAGTTATTTTTGACCGAATTCTAAGCAGAGCATCAGCGATGATATACCTGTGTATTAATGCTCAGGGAATACCATCGCTTGAGCAGATAAAATGGTAGCAGATATTACAGAACAGGGCAAGGCTGCAGCACCACCCATACTTGAGATCAGCTCGGAATGTTTTCTGCGCGGCGCTCCCGAGAGGCTGCAGGCCGCAATCCGCGCCCGGTTGACAGTCAATAATCCAAAGTACATGGATGCCAGACGGTATTCCCGCTGGGTCGGCAGGCAGCTTAAACCCAAGTTGTATTTTTACCGTGAGCAGGGGGATACACTTATTTTTCCCCGCGGTTTCGGCAACAGGGCCGTGCAGCTCTGCAGGAAGCATCTCGGTGTTATACCGGAGATTATAGATAACAGGCGAAAGCTGGTTGAGATCGACATCTCTTTTACAGGCGAACTGCGACCATATCAGCAGCAGGCTGTACACGATGTGGTGCAGCGTTCCTTTGGCGTGTTGGAGGCCGGTACCGGTTCCGGGAAGACTGTAATGGCCCTGAATGTAATTGCCCAACGCCGACAGCCGACCATTATTATTGTTCATTCCAGGGAACTGCAGCACCAGTGGATGGAGCGGATTGACGATTTTTTAGGGCTGAAAGCCGGTCAGGCAGGGGGAGGGCGTTTTGATCTGCAGTCGATTACCGTGGCAATTGTCAACACTGTCCGCAAACGGCTGCAGGAGTTATCTCCCCATTTCGGCCAGATTATTGTTGATGAGTGCCATCGGGTGCCGGCCAGTCTGTTTACCGAGGTGGTCACCGGTTTTGATGCCTTTTATATGCTCGGGCTTTCCGCAACCGCATTTCGTCGTGAAGATGGGATGACGAAATTGATCTATACCTATATGGGGGATCGCGTCCATGCCGTAGACGACAGGATACTTGCAGACAGCGGTGCTGTGGTTCGGCCTGATTTTGTCCAGCGTGAAACAGCGTTTTCCTACGGTTATCGGGGCGAGTATGCCAGGCTGATCAAAGCCCTGGCAAAGAACGAGGAACGGAACAGCCGGATTGCCGCCGATATTACGGCCATGATCCTGAAAGGGCATAGCGGTACGGTACTTGTGGTCTCAGACCGGGTTGCCCACTGCGGGATATTATCGGACAAGCTGCAGGACAGTGGCGTTGAAACAGAACTGCTCACCGGCCGCACACCCCCGGATCAGCGGAGCCGGATTGTCGACCGTGTCCAGGGAGGAGAGGTACAGGTGCTGTTGTCCACCCTGCAGCTGATAGGAGAAGGTTTTGACTGTTCCGGACTGTCCACTCTGGTGCTGGCCACTCCCATCAAGTTTGAAGGACGTCTGCTTCAGGTCGTGGGCAGGGTCATGCGGCCGGCAGAGGGAAAAAAAGCATTGGTTATTGATTACGTTGATGTCAAAATTCCGGTGCTCAGGCGTTCTGCAGTCGCCCGAACCGAGATGTTTGCCCGCTGGGGCCGGGAATGAGGGGTTGGAGATGTCAGCGCTTCTGCAACGCCTGCATTCCAAAGTGTTATCATGTCAAGAGTGTTGTTAATGAAGCGCTTACCTGGAAAGCGCCTGCGGCCTGACGGGTACAGTCCATGTCCCTCCCCGTAGAAGAAATTATTCCCCGGCTCAAACAGGCCCTGGCAGAGGATCATTCCGCTGTTCTGGTGGCCCCGCCGGGTTCAGGCAAGACAACCCTGGTCCCGCTGGTGTTGCGCAATGCTGCCTGGCTGGGCGGAAAAAAAATTCTCCTGCTTGAACCCCGCCGGATTGCAGCCCGTCTCGCTGCCCAGTATATGAGCAGGCAGTTGGCGGAAAAGGTGGGGACAACCGTGGGCTACCAGGTACGTTTTGACCGCAGAGTATCATCTGCAACACGGGTGGAGGTGATCACCGAAGGTATCCTTACCCGCAGGCTGCAGCGGGACCCGGAACTGGCGGATATCGGACTTGTTATCTTTGATGAGTTCCACGAACGAAGCCTGGACTCGGACCTGGCCCTTGCCCTCTGCCTGGACATGATTTCCGGGCTGCGAGATGATCTTCGGGTGCTGGTGATGTCGGCAACCATGGATGCGGAACCTGTCAGCGGGCTGTTGGGTGGTGCTCCGATTATCAGAGGGCAGGGACGGATGTATCCGGTGGCAGTGGAATACCTTCCTCCTTTACCGCAGTTTGATTCCTCAAGGCCGGATCATCTCTCCCGCATGACTGCGCGGGCGCTCCACAGGATACTGGCCGGGGAAAAAGGAGATATTCTTGTCTTTCTGCCCGGGGTCGGGGAGATCAACCGGGTACAGCGGCTGCTCTCCGGCCTTGACGGTTCTGTTGTCCGGCCGCTGCACGGCAGCCTGAAAGCTGCAGCACAGGAACAGGCTATTCGTCCTGATCCCACCGGCCTGCAGAGAATTATTTTAGCGACCACCATTGCCGAGACCAGTGTCACCATTGAGGGGATCACGGTGGTTGTTGACTGCGGCTGGAAACGGGTTCCCCGCTTTGATGGTAACTCCGGTCTTTCCCGGCTGGAAACTGTCCGAATCTCCCGGGCCTCGGCAGAGCAGCGGGCGGGACGGGCCGGGCGGCTTGGTCCTGGAACCTGTTATCGGTTGTGGAACATGGGGGTTGACGCCGGGTTGCAGCAATATGATCTGCCGGAAATTCGTCAGGCTGATCTGGCTCCCCTTGCGCTGGAGCTTGCCAACTGGGGGGTACAGGATCCGGCACAGCTTTTCTGGCTGGATATGCCGCCGGTGTCTTCTTTTCAACAGGGGAGAGAACTGCTTCTCCGCCTGGGCGCGATAGATGAATCCGGCATGATAACACAACCGGGACGCAAAATGGCCGGCCTTCCCCTGCACCCCAGATTAGCGGCAATGGTACTCCTTGCAGGCAGAAAAAACCGGCGTCAGGCGGTTGATCTGGCAGCGTTGCTCTCGGAACGTGATGTGCTTTTAACAAGTGAGGGGGCTGATCTTGATAACCGGTTGTACTGTCTGCAGCGTTTTCGCAGTCAGGGGATGGCTGCTGTCCACAGTATGGGCGGGCATCCGGGCGGATGCGTCCGGGTGGACCGGGTGAGTCGTCAGCTGAGGGAGCGCCTGCAGGGAGATCAATCAGTGCGCGATAGAGAGTTGTCCACCGGCGGATTGCTGGCACTGGCCTATCCGGATAGAGTTGCGCTTCGGCGTTCGCAGGCAGGTCCTGGTTATAAGCTGGCATCCGGTCGAGGCGGACGATTACAGGATCATGATGCCCTGGCTGCCTCAGAGTGGCTGGTGGTGGCATCTCTGGACGCGGGCAGGCGTGACGGGCGTATTTATCTGGCTGCAGCTGTTGAACGTGACGAGGTGCTGGAGTTATTGGCGGATACGCTTGCTGAGCGTGATGAAGTCTTTTGGGACAGTAGCCTGCAGTCAGTGGTCAGTCGTCGCTGTACCTATCTGCAGGAACTGGTTGTTAAGGAAAAAAAGAGTGCTGATCCCGATTTGACGGCAATGACTGCAGCCCTTTTAACCGGGATACGTGAACTCTGGCCGGATGCGCTGAACTGGACGCCCGCTGCCCGGATGCTGCAGGCCAGGGTGTGCTGTCTGCGACAGTGGCAGCCCGAAGGCCCCTGGCAGGATTTTTCCGACCAGGGGCTGCTGGACGGTCTGGAGCAGTGGCTTGGACCTTATCTGCACGGGGTGAAGAGTATAAAGGCATGCCGTGCCCTGAATGTGGAGAAAATTCTGCTTGGGGGACTTGATTTTAGAATGCAGCAGCAGCTTGATCGTGACGCGCCGACCCATATCCGGGTGCCGAGCGGATCAAAGGTCAAGTTGCAGTATGAGTCCGGTCAGCCTCCGGTTCTGGCTGTGCGCCTGCAGGAAATGTTCGGCCTTGCTGAAACACCGACAGTCTGCCGGGGCCGGATCCAGGTGGTCCTGCACCTGCTCTCCCCCGCCCGGAGGCCCGTCCAGGTGACCCGCGATCTGCGCGGCTTCTGGAATTCAGCTTATTTTGAGGTTCGCAAAGAACTGAAAGGCCGCTATCCCAAACACCACTGGCCCGCAGAACCATGGAAAGCCGTACCGACGGCCAGGGTAAAACGGAGGAAAAAGAAGTGACTTTTGAGAGCAGACCTCGTGCAAAAATAAGCCTGACTCGGATACACCGGAACCAACAAGATGGCAAAAGTGGGCAGCAGTCTGAGTTGTTATAATCTAACGGAGTTGCAAGCCTCGTCATCCCCGAGTGTTGTTATCGGGGATCCAGAAATTTGTTAATGGCTGAGTTTTGTGCGTAATCAGGTATGGTTGTCTCATAGATCTCGTCTGCCGGTAGTTCATCAAACCGGTCGACCAGTTATAAATACAAGTTCATCACTCTCAGGAAATACTGCTCATATGCTGCTGATCATCTCCCCCTCCAAGACCCAGGACTTTGCCGTCCCCATCCATGGTGACTGCACCCAGCCGATTTTTATAGAACAGACAGCTCAGCTGGTCCGGAAGTTGAAAAGTTTTGATCAACAGCAGCTTGCAACCCTGATGAAGATGAGTGACAAGCTGGCCGCTGTAAACCATCAACGGTTCCTGGATTTTCAGCTGCCGTTTACTCCTGAGAACAGCCGTCAGGCCCTGTTCATGTTTCAGGGGGATCAGTTTAATCCCATGGACGTTGCACATTATTCAGGAGAACAGCTTGTCCATGCCCAACGCCATCTGCGCATACTGTCCGGCCTGTACGGGATCCTTCGTCCACTGGATTTAATGCAGCCGTATCGCCTGGAAATGGCTGCTAAGCCGGCTGTTGATGAGGCAAAGAATCTGTATGGTTTCTGGGGTGAACGAATTACCCGGGCCGTTAATGAACAACTGGCTGAAGATCCTGTGCCGGTTCTGCTCAACCTGGCCTCGGCCGAGTACTTCAAAGTTATCCGGAAGAAAGAGCTGCGGGCAAATATCCTGACCCTGTCCTTTAAACAGGAAAAAGAAGGTTGCTTGAAAACCATTGCCATCTACGCTAAAAGGGCGCGGGGGGCCATGGTTGATTTTGTTGTTAAAAACAGAATCGTCCAACCGGAACAACTGCAGAGATTTGCCGTAGACGGATATGATTTCAAGCCTGATCTGTCTGCGGACAACGAGTGGGTTTTTGTGCGGAAACTTCCCTGACAGCGCTGCTCCCAATGGTCCCCTGAGCGTTGTTTTCACTTTTCGCTGTAAATACCACCAAGTTACCGCCCTACGTATCAATCTACTTGTCTTTTTGTTATTTCTGCGCTATGGTCGAAAATTTTTTGCAGGCCGATGTTTATTACATCCCATAATGTTTTGAATTTCAGGTGCGTTTACGCACCTTTTTCTTTTTGCAGGAGTAGAGATGGACCAGGACAAGATTAGAAACGTTGCCATTATTGCCCATGTCGACCATGGTAAAACCACGCTTGTCGACCAGCTATTTCGTCATAGCGGCATGTTTCGTGATAATCAGCAGGTGGCGGAACGGCTCATGGATTCCATGGACCTGGAACGTGAACGCGGCATCACCATTGCCTCCAAAAACGGTTCCTATATCTACGGTGATTATAAAATAAATATTATCGACACTCCCGGCCATGCCGACTTTGGTGGTCAGGTGGAACGTGTACTGCGCATGGCCGACGGGGTTGTACTGCTTGTAGATGCCCAGGAAGGCCCTATGCCGCAGACGTTTTTCGTGGTTAAAAAAGCCTTGGCAGCCGATCTCCCCATCCTGGTGGTGGTGAACAAAATTGATAAAGATGCCGCCCGCTGTGAATGGGTGGTTGATGAGGTATTTGACCTGCTTGGCCGGCTGGATGCACCGGACAGCACCCTGGATTTTCCTGTTGTCTACGGTTCGGCCAAAGAAGGTTATATGGTGGCCGACCACAATGACCCCTATGAGCCGGGTAAGGGGATGGACCTGATTTCGGAGATGATTATCAAGCATGTCCCGCCTCCTGCCGGTGATCCTGCTGCTCCTCTGCAGTTGCAGATCAACACCATTGATTAC
Source organism: Desulfobulbaceae bacterium (assembly GCA_015486315.1). Classification (GTDB taxonomy): domain Bacteria; phylum Desulfobacterota; class Desulfobulbia; order Desulfobulbales; family Desulfobulbaceae; genus Desulfobulbus_C. Next base: position 5,723 of record WFRY01000448.1, on the reverse strand, counting down.
TCTCCATACCTGGGCCGTCTCGGTATAGGACGCCTGGTGAACGGGAACCTGCGTATTAACGATAATATCGTCGTTGCCCGGCGTGACGGCTCTGTGAAACCCATCCGGATCAACAAGATTTTTTCTTTTGTCGGTGATCAGCAGGTACCGGTGGAAAGTGCCTCTACCGGTGATATCGTTGCCGTGGCTGGGATGAATGATGTAACGGTCGGGGTTACCTTTACCGATCCCGATGATCCTCGTCCCCTACCGCTCATTGAAATTGATCCGCCGACTATTTCCATGCATTTTATTCCCAATGACTCGCCCTTTGCCGGTCAGGATGGAAAATATATCACATCGCGTCATCTTGAGGAACGCCTCAACAGGGAGACCCTGGCCGATGTTGCCCTGCAGGTAGAGCCGTTGACGGAAGGTGTCGGTTTTCGGGTGTCGGGCCGGGGTGAGTTGCATCTCTCCATCCTGATTGAGAAGATGCGCCGGGAAGGGTATGAGTTCCAGGTCACCCGTCCCCATGTCATCATGCGCGAGGAAAACGGCAAGACCATTGAGCCGTATGAAGAGTTAACGGTTGATGTGGATGAGCAGTACCAGGGAGTTGTCATAGAAAAACTGGGTAAGCTCAAGGGCGTACTGACCGATATGCAGGTGGAAAACGAGATGTCCCGCATGGTCTTTAAGATACCTACCCGCGGCCTGCTTGGGTATCGCTCCGAATTTATGACCGATACCCGTGGTATGGGTGTTATGAACTATGTCTTTTCCGAGTGGGGCCCCTATGCCGGTGAGCTTCAGGGCCGGAAGAACGGGGCTATGATCGTCAAGGAAAACTGTACCAGCGTGGCCTTTGCCCTGTTTAATCTGCAGGAGCGCGGGGCGTTGTTTATCAGACCTGGGCAGGACCTGTACAAGGGACAGATCATCGGCGAGAACTGTCGACCGGCCGACCTGGTCGTCAACCCGGCCAAGGGGAAAAAACTGACCAATATGCGGGCTTCCGGCTCGGATGATGCGGTTATTCTTACTCCTCCCCTTGACATGAGCCTGGAAGACTGCATATCGTATATTGATGATGATGAGCTGGTTGAGATAACCCCCAAGATTATTCGGCTGCGAAAGCAGAAAAATGCGAAAATTTATGCATAACCGATTGCAGAGAGGGCGTAACCCGGCCTGATGAACGTATGGACGTCACATTTTTCAAGGCGAACCTATGAAGGATTTGATCTTTATCGGCATTGCCGCCGCCTGCGGGATCACGGCATTTACCCTGATCCTGAAACGCTACGGCAGTGACTGCATCCCCTGACTGCTCATGTACAGCTCCATAGGTGTGGGGCTTGTTGTGTATGCGGCGTTAAAGGCGTTGTTTTAATACCTTTTCTTGAAGTAATCATCTATAATCCCCTGGTGGTCAAAGACCAGTTCAGGCAGGTTGCCCTGTGAAAAAATTCTGGCCTGCAGGGCATCGTCGCCTCCCCCGGGGATGCCCTCTGCCGTTGCAATAAACACGGTTGATGCCGTGTGCTGACGGGGATCGCGCTTTGGTTGTGAGTAGGTGTGAAACTGGCGTATAAGGGTTACATCCAGTCCTGTTTCCTCCTTTGCCTCCCGTACTGCGGCATGTTCAAAACTCTCACCGTAATCAACAAAACCACCGGGTATGGCCCAGCCGTGGGGCGGGTTTTTCCGTTCAATGAGGACTATGCCGCCCTCAACCTCGATGATGATATCAACGGTGGGGACAGGATTTTTATAGACTGGGACCTCTGCACCGCATGCCGGACATTGCATAGTTACACCTACCTTCCTCGTTATTTTGTTCTGCAGGGTGACAAAATCATGGGCGCTTCACACCCTGTACACAGGATAACTTTAGAGGCATAACGCCCTGATTTCCTCCCAGGAGTTGACCACCGGCAGCCTGTGTCTGTTTTCATTCCAAGGCTGGGAGAACACAATGGGTTGAATACCGGTTGTATTGAGCTGAACGCATGTTTCCGCCCGGTCATCGATAAAATATTGCAATCCCTGCTTGTGAATATGGCGGGATTTGTCGTCGTGGGCTCCCATGGCCACCACCCGGATTGCGGGCAGGGTTGATTTTGGGAAAACGGATTGCAGCCAGTCGTGAACCGGATCTGCAACAGGCCGGGCCGTGACCACCGTAATGTGAGCTTTATCTGCCATCTCTCCAATGACTTCAACTGCACCGGGCATGGGTTTCAGGCCGGTGGCCACGGAATCGAGCAGCACCCTGGTGAAGATGTCGTTGACGATCTCCGGGGCTATATCCAGGCATTGCTCAACCTCGAAGTTGGTAATGTCCTCCGGGCAGATACCGCAAAGCTCATACTCTTCACAGGCCAGTCGGATAAAGGTTTCCGCAGTATCGGCAATAACCCCGTCAAAGTCAAAGCCCAGCAGTCCGGGAGCAATTTTGTCAGGGAGCACGATAGCCGCTCTCCAGTGTTTTTATCCGCATGACCATATCGTCGTTGATCGGTGTCGGAATGGACAGCTCTCTGCCCATTTGAGAAATGGTGCCGTTGAGGGCATCAATTTCAGTAGGCCGCTGGTTCAGGATGTCCTGAAACATGGGAGCTGTTCTGTCTTTTTCCGTACGCAGGAATTGAAAGGCTGCTTTTATCGGATCGCAACCGGGCTCTATTCCGGCACCCCTGCCCACGGTAACGGCCTCGTTGATTATTTTTTTCATATTACCCCGCACGGAACAGGAGGTGAGCAGCTGGCCGTTCGGTCGCCGGTAGATGGCGGCCAGTGCATTGACTGCCAGGTCCACAAAAAAATGATCCCATGCCTGCCGGACCATGTTCTGTTTTATCTCAGGCTCAAGTCCTGCCCGTTTGAGCAGGTCTGCGGCAGGTCTCAGTTGCTGCCCCTTTCCAGCCGTGCCGGCAAGCAGACCTGTTTGTATTGTACCCGGATCAAGACAGCAGATCATGCCCCGGGGATTCAGCTGCACATCCGCACTGGACAAGGCCAGAGCGGTAACTGCCTTATGGCTCCGGATGGTTGTCAAATGACGGATACCCCGCTGCATACTGATAAGCAGGGTGGACGGGGTGAGCAGGGATTCTGCCTGCCGGAGAGCCTCGGGAACACTCCCGGCTCGTGTACAGAGGAAAAAAAGATCACAACCGCTGATCTTTGCCGGATCAGCGGTTGCAGGTATGATGAAATGGTCGGCCTTGCCCCGATCTTCGAGGGTAAAGCCGCTGTTGTTGAATTTCCTGGCCCGTTCATGCCGGTGGTCGAGCAGGGTGAGCTCGTCGCCGGTCTGCAGAACTGAAAAGATCCGGGCTGCGAGCACGCAGCCCAAGGCTCCGGGACCGGCAATAACAATGCGCATCAGCAGGGCCGGTTCGCTTTATTGTAACTCTTCAGCAGTGAAAGCATAATTTTCGCAAAATCACTGATCCTAACCGTTGAGGAGTGCTTCAGATCTGTTCGATCAGGTCTGTGAACTATAGTGATTCCTATGTGAACCAGGCCTGACCGTACAGAGATAAGGTGCTCCTGAACGGTTATTCGTTATTTGATGTCAGCATCCTCGATTATTACGTCATATTTATATCCTGCGCCAAAGTCCTTGTTTGCATGCAGGGTTCCCTCGATAATCACGATCGAATCTACTTTCGGCTCTGCCATGGTGGTGACCACCAGGTCATGGCTGTTTTTCATCGGGTTACCGGTACCGTCCTGGATGTGGACCCAGTTTTTACCCATGATCATTTTCGATACCTTCATGACCTTGCCGCGAACCTGAACATTTTTGTTGTTCAGTTCGTCGGCCTTGTCAAAGCACTCTCCAATGGTCTGGGCATTCTCACCCTTTGCCTTGTCAACCTTCACGTCGGCTGCTGCAACAACGGCGGTTCCGGAACCTCCGGATGGGCCGCCAAGCGCTGCTTCACCGGCAGCGCCGCTGCCCATTGCCCCGCCCATACCGCCGTGGGGATTTGCAGCACCACCCTCAGCCTGCATAGCTGAGGCAAAACTTGAACCGCCGCCACCCATGGCAGCCCCTTTTTTGGGGTTGAACGGTTTGTTTGGATCGCCGAGACCGGAGGAAAAGATGACCACGTCAAATGTTTTGTTCAGTGTCTTGGACTTGAAATCCGTCATGGCCATGCCCGGATTGGCCATGACATCCTGGCCTACCTCAACTTTTGATTCCGGCACCGCGACCCAGATTTTACCCTGGGGTGCATCAATAAGGACATATGTATATCCCCCGGAATTCATGGTCTCAAGTGCTTTGCCCTTGATCGGTTTTCCGTTTAAATCGACAGGAGACTCGGTCGCTGCAGCCTGTGTTTTTTCTTCAGCCATGCCGGGGCCGCTGAGCAGCAGAGCCATGGCCAGGGCGGCCGGAATGCAATAGGTAAACTTCATGATGTGATCTCCTCGTGAAAGTATAGTGATATAAGTTTGTTAGCCGTCCCTTCAGGGACGGTTATATGCAGCGATGTAAATATATCGCACTGTGCTCAATAGTTATAAGAACTTGACCTTCCTCTGTCAACAGGACATGGTCAGGTGTCGTCTGATTTCATTTGCCCAAACCTGATAACCAAGGGTGGACAGGTGGACTCCGTCCGTGAGAAAACATGGTTTGGTAATGGGCAGACATTGCTCGGTAAACGGATCCGTCATGTTGAGGAAGAGACAGCCGGCCTGGCGAGCAACATCCTGCAGCTCCGCGTTTATTTCCTCTGTTTCCAGACGGAGACCGGGCAGGGACATGGGCATGATGGAGTTGAGGGTGATACCTGCCTCCGGACAGAGTGAAGACAGCCTGGGCAGCATGCTTTTGAAGATGGCCGGAAAGAAGCGGTTACCCATGAGCAGATTGTTGGTACCGGCCATGATCAGAATATGGTCGGGGTCCGGAATGGTCGCCAGTTCTCCTGCCAGCCGGGCGGCAAGATCTTCAACATGTTCTCCGGCAATACCGCGGTTGATTACCCGGATGGAGGGCAGCAACTCCGGCCAGTCCCCCCATTCAACAAGGGAATCTCCGAGCAGTAACAGGGTGTCTGTTCTCTTCATCGGACTGTCTGCAGAGACTGCAGTACCACGCAAGCCATGGGGGCGACCGTAACTTCACCGCTGACGGCTATCTGTTTGGCCGGTTTCAGGTCTATGAAATCAGCCGGGGATTCCCGGGCCGTATCAATGATTTTTTTCCAGACACATTTTGAGCGGGAGGCCGGGATAACCGGAACAGTAAAGGCTGCCGACTGCTCACGATGACCGTTGAGCATGACAAAAAAATCCGCATCGCCGCTGCCGGGCAGCTCGCAGCCCTTGAGGCAAAAGGCAATGGTGTGACAGTCATAGGACCAGTCCTGCTCGTTCGGTTTCAGTCCCTGCCAGAGAATTTCCTGCATATGCGGCTGGTTATCCGGGCCGCTGCTGACCTCAAAAAAATCTACCCGCCGAAAAACAGGGTGGTCGCGTCGAAGCCTGATGAGTTTTTTAAAGAAACGAAGCAGGCCTTTGTTTTTTTCAGCAAGCTGCCAGTTTATCCAGCTGATCTCATTGTCCTGGCACCAGGCATTGTTATTTCCCTGCTGGCTGCGGCCGAATTCGTCACCAGCCACCAGCATGGGTACACCCTGGGAGAGGAAGAGGATGGTCGCCATGGTTTTACATCGGCGATTACGCAGCCGCTGTATCTGTAGATTATCAGTATC
>WFRY01000447.1 GCA_015486315.1 Desulfobulbaceae bacterium | reverse complement strand
TTTGAAACCGTGCGCGGATCGGCCAACAGTTTCGGGGTCAGGGCACTGAAAGGTATGATTGATCATGTGAAGCAGGGAAAAAATGCCGGTATCGTGGCCGACGGTTCCCAGGGTCCTGCTCTTAAGGTGCAGCCCGGGGCTATTATGATGGCTGCCAAGTCCGGTCTTCCGATCATGCCGATTGTTGTGGCCGCACAACGGTACAAGACCTTTAATTCCTGGGATCATACTCTCCTGCCCATGCCCTTCAGCCGGATTATTGTACAACATGGGAATTGTACCCGGGTATCGGAAAAATTGACTTCCGAGATTGTCGAGCAATACCGGCAGCAGATTGAAACGGAGATGCTTGATATGTATGCACAGCTCTGGGGAGAGTTCGGCAGAAAAAACCATGTGCAGGGAAATGAAAACAATGGCTGATCCCGAACCCGGATCCATTGTGGTTGCCGGTATGAGCGGAGGTTCCGGTAAATCAGTTGTTGCCGTGGGGCTAATTGCCGCCCTAACCGGACAGGGACACCGGGTTGTCCCCTTTAAAAAAGGTTCGGATTATATTGATGCCGGCTGGCTGAGTATGGCTGCAGGCCGTCCCTGTTATAACCTTGACCCTTTTTTGATGAGTGACCGGATCATTGCGGATTCCTTTGCAACGCATTGTGCAGATGCTGATTTTGCCATTGTAGAGGGCAACAGGGGGTTGTACGACGGGGTCAATCCGGAAGGCGGCTTTTCCACGGCAGAGCTGGCTATCAGCCTTGATCTGCCCGTGCTGCTGGTTGTGAACTGCAGCAAGACGACCCGGACGGTTGCCGCCATGGTTCTCGGCTGCCGGGAACTGGATAAAAAATTGCGCGTTGCAGGCGTTATTCTCAACCAGATTGCCACTGCCCGTCATGAGCGGATTATCCGGCAGTCCGTGGAACAGTACACGGGTATTCCCGTGCTGGGCATCGTGCCGCGCATGACCAATGATATTTTTCCCATGCGTCATCTCGGCATTGTGCCGCACCAGGAATACGGCACAGTGGACAGGGCAGTCAGTCAACTTGCAGAAATTGCGGAGAACAATTTTGATCTGGAGCGGATTATTGCATTGATGCAGCCGTGTGCTGCTGTAGCTGTCCCCCCGGCAACAGCCCAGGTTTCGGTTCGGGAAGAGGTGAGCATCGGTATTTTGCGCGATGCAGCCTTTCAATTCTATTATGAAGAAAATCTAAATGCCCTGAGAAAAAGAGGGGCACGGCTGGTGCCGGTCAATGCCCTGACCGCAGACCGGTTGCCTCCTGAACTGGATGCGCTTTACATAGGCGGCGGTTTTCCCGAGACTCATGCCCGACAGTTGGCCGATAATGTCTCTTTTCGTACTTCAGTACGTGCAATGTCGGAGCAGGGCCTGCCTATCTACGCGGAATGCGGCGGCTTGATTTTTCTTGGTCATTCTCTCATACTGGACGGTGCTGAATATCCCCTGGCCGGAGTATTTCCGGTGACTTTCGGTCTCTCTCAAAAACCCCAGGCCCATGGATATTCTATTTTCAATGTAGAGCAGGATAACCCGTTTTATCCTGTTGGCACCCGGATCAAGGGACATGAATTTCGGTATTCCACGATTGAGCAATGGTCAGGCAGGACAGAAGAACTGATCCTGGCCCTCGAGCGAGGGACAGGCTTTAAGGCAAAAAGGGACGGTCTGTTAAACAATAATACCCTGGCCCTGTACACCCATGTTCTGGCCCCGGATACACCGCAATGGGCGGACGGAATTATCCGGGCCGCCAAACATTATAAAGTCAGGAAATAACGTACAGGAGAACAGAGTGCCTAAAATTACAACTGATTCATCTCCCCTTCTTAGAAGAGCGTAAACCGAATATTCCAGCCATTGTTGATTATGGTATTAAAAATCGGAGATTTTATTTCCTGTGGTTTGAAACCATAATAATCGGCAGCTGTATGTTCAAAGTTTTTCAGACCCCATTCCGATCCTGTGCGTATTCTGCAATAGAACCTTGGAAATGAAAAAAATCCGGTTTTTACCTTGATCGGACAGAGATCGAAATTAATATTTCGTACCCGATCCCGCATAATCACGGTTCTGGTGGAGTGATCAAAACTCAGCGTAAGCTCATAGGTTTTTCTGATACTTTCAAGAACCATTTGTTCACACCACTGTGGATC
>WFRY01000446.1 GCA_015486315.1 Desulfobulbaceae bacterium | reverse complement strand
GAGCAGGCTTGCAGCCTGGTCCTTACGTTTATCACAAAGATGTCGTATACCCGGTAGTTCATCGGAATCAATGGACTTGTTATAAACCCATGCTTCAATCTACAAGATTGAACCAGCTGAAAATCATTTCTGCCCACCTGTTTGACTTCTAAATGGTCAAAACATATAATGACAGTGTAGGCAGGCCGTCCTCTTGAAAGACAAAAAAGCTACACGCTTCTATTTTCCGGTTTATCCCTACCGACACTCTTTCAGTACTCTCAGCCGGAAGCATGAAGACAGGTAACTACATGACGGACCAGACAAACTTTTTACTGCATAACACATTGATGTCCCCCACAAGCGGGGGACAGGTCAGCCGGCAATTTCTGCTGATTCCGCTTTTTCTACTCTTGATCATGGTGACCTCCGTCACAGCTGATACATTGCGGGTTCCCGCCGGTTACAGAACAATCCAGCCTGCAATTGATCATGCCAAACCAGGAGATGTAATACTCGTTTCTCCCGGAACTTATCATGAACGACTGGTCTTACGACCGGGCGTAACCCTGAAAAGTGCCGGAGACGACAGCCAGGGAAAATTCGGCTTACGCCGCGCTGAGGCAACCATCATAGACGGTGACGGCAAAAGAGGAACTCATCCGGGGGTGGTAATGGCCGAGGGGGCCGTTCTTGATGGCTTTACGGTTACCAATGTCGGGGTTTTCAACAAAAAATTATGGCTGAAACATTATAACAGCCAGGGAAATGAACAATCCCATGAACATATCGGAAAACCCGGCATAGCCGGTATTGCCGTTTTGGGAATATCCGACTGTACCGTAACCAATAATATTACGCATCATATCGGCTATACGGGAATTCTAATTGCAGGAGCAGAAGGAAAACGTGTCTCGCCGCGCATTACCGGCAATGTCAGTTATCTCAATATGGGCGGTGGTATCGGGTCTATCAAACAATCAAAGGCCATTATCTCCAAAAACATCTGTTTCCAGAATTTTTATGCCGGTATCGGTCATAACGATTCCAGTCCACTGGTCAGCAAAAATATCTGTTATAAAAATATCCGGTCGGGAATCGGCGTCAGTGCGGGATCAAGTCCCATCGTACGGGAGAATCGATGTTTCAAAAACCGACGTTCAGGAATAGGCATTCGAACGGGCACTGCGACCCAGCCACTGGTTGAAAACAACCTGTGTTACCAAAATGACATGACCGGCATCGGCATCACCGAGAAAGCCGAGCCGATCATACGTAACAACCGGTGTTATGAGAATGCACTTGCCGGTATCGGATCAAGAGACCAGGCAAGACCAGAGATCACCGGCAATAAATGCTACCGGAACAAGAGCGTGGGAATAGGTAGTGAAGGAGGAGCGGAACCGGTCATCAGGGGGAATGAGTGCTTTGAAAACATGGCCAGCGGCATCGGACAACGCGGAGATGCGCACACAACGTTGATAGACAACTTTTGCCATAATAACAGAGCAGGCGGGATCGGATTTGACACCTGCACGGCAGGCAGATCAACGATGACCAATAACCGGGTGATTGATAATACACTCACGGCCGTAGGAATTCGTTCCGGCTGGACAGTGCAGTTAACCGGCAATGAGTTGTCCCGCAAGGGTGGTTTGCCACCGATAGTGATGGTCTTCAAGGGAGCAACAGCTACCCTCACCGACAATACGATTCGCGGCGGTGGAGTCGCAGCTATTCGCGTAGGGGGCACGGTAACGGCCAGGGACAACAGACTGGAAGGTTTTGCCGTGGTAGATTATGGCCCGCCAAATTATGCTCTCTGGGCGCTGCCGGGAGCAAAGGTCACCTTATCTCACAATCGTATTTCCAGCTGGCGGCATGCGCTGTATGCAACGGAAGCTACCGTCAATGCAGACAATAACTACGTGCAAAATTTTTATCAGACCGCCTTTGTCGTCATTAACGCCCCACAGCCGGCAAATGTGTATGAAAACATCGTCATTCCGCACGGTCCGCAGGACAAAATCCTGACAATACATGGAGCAACCGGTAATACAGCCAACAATGTATTACGCCCGCAAGATCTTTAGTACACCGGGATCACAGTATTATTTCTCCCTGAAGTACTAAAAAAATTTTGATTACGCATGAAACTCAGCCAATTTTAAGCCAAGGTTAGAATATTCTGTTATAAAAAGAAAAAATAATAAATCGAAGTCTGCGCTTATCTCCCGGTAAAGGAACTCGGGAATGAACAGTAGTGGGCAGCATTCTGATTGGTTATAATATAACGGAGTCGCAAGCCGCATCATCCCCGGAGTTGCAAGCCGCGTCATCCCCGAGTGTTGTTATCGGGGATCCAGAAATTTGTTACTGGCTGATCTTTGTACGTAATCAGAAAAAAACAGCGTCCTCACGCATTCATTCCTATTGATTCTCGTATAGCAATTTGACCATTCGCTTGCCGGCACCTGCAATAAATTAATGCCGATCTCCTCCGGAAATGGTATCTTTTCATTTGGTTATACTTACCCAATAATTTTTTCTTACATTACCCATGACTGCACTACTAACCTGGTTTAAATACAATTGGAAATGGGCCCTGCCCATGGTCGCCCTGGGGATCTTTGTACCAGTGACCAGCTTCATTTTCGTAACGATTATTCTGATCTCCTATCTTACTGTACGCACCTCGACAATTTATAAACAGGCCATGGTTGCCGTGCGCACAGACGACCGTATAGTTGAGCTGATTGGATCGCCGATTCAGCCCGGTCTCTTTGTCCTGGGAACGATCAGTCGACGCACTTCCGGGACAATGGTTAATCTCACCATTCCACTCTATGGACCCGAGGGGAAGGCAACCGCCTTTGCAGTGGCTGCAAAGACAGAAGGAAACTGGGATTTTACTACCCTGCAGGTCCAGGTCAAGAGCCGGCAGGCCCATGTCGACCTTCTCAAGGATGCCTGAAAGAACAGGCTTTCCATACGCTATAGCGCCTCGCAGGTGCATTGATACTGCCAGGTAACACGTAGGTTGGCGTAGAACGATTTTTCATCGACAATGTTTGGTTTACTCATATTTCGCTTTTCCTCAAATTAACGTTGTTAATCGAGATGTGAGTGAAACCCGACAATGAGCTGAATTGTCTGCCTTTCACAAACAGGCCGGCAAAGGGGTTGACAAATCATCAAATCCAGGACTTCCTGATGTTTATCACAAGTCAGGCAGTTACACCGGGCAGGGGTGAAAGCGACAACTTTGTCATAAACATGAGGACCAGGCTGCAAGCCTGCTCCAGCGGGGGAGGTAAATCCATGTAAGAGATCCGGCTCACAGGGTGGTTTTAATTCACCCCGGGCTGGTTCAATCTTGTAGATTGAACCTAATGTTTATCACAGTTCAGGCATTTCCACCGAGCAGGGATGAAAGCGACAACCTTGTTATAAACATGAGGACCAGGCTGCAAGCCTGCTCCAGTGGAAGAATCTGCTCCCGCGGAAGGATCTGCTCCAGCGGAGGGTTCGGCCCGGCAGAGAACAGGTAGCCTGAAAGGGGT
>WFRY01000445.1 GCA_015486315.1 Desulfobulbaceae bacterium | reverse complement strand
GTATAAAACTGTCTAATTATATGGGCAGAATGGTTGCTCATTTACTATGTCTGTACTGTAGGTTTTTCGGAGAAAGATGTAAAGTTTCGTGAAATCAAGTGACTTTCAAGAATTCATTAAAATATAACCTGATGGTACCTCCCGGCCTCGTAGCGTGAAGAACATCCTGTTTCGCGCTCAAGGCCGGCCTGTATGATAGTTTACTCTTATTTATTCTTGTCCGGCTCGATAATAACTTTCGCCGCCTTTTGGGGTTGCAGGTATCGTGCGGATAGATCATTAATATCCTGAACAGTGATTGCCGCGAAGTCTTTTTGAAAGCTCAGCGGCCACTTAAGCTGCTGTGGATGACGACTGGATCCGGTAAGCACTGATCCAAGCCAGTAGCGGTTGGTCCGTACCATATCCCGGATTGAGGTCAACACCGGTTCAAGGGCCCGCTCAAGTTCTTCCCCTGACACACCCTCTGCAGCAAGCCCGGCTCCGACCTCTATCAACTTTTGCGTAAGCATGTCTGCCCGGGACGGATCAACGATCATCCGGCTTCGCAATACACCATACCCCGGGTCAACCCGGCTTGAATTATTGTAGACAACCGGTGAATAGGTGGCACCAAGCTCCTCACGGATCTGCTTGCGCAGTCGATCGTCAAGTACGGAGGCCACTACACTGAGACGCCTGGTCCGGGAAATATCCCAAAAATCATCGGTGGGCCAGGCAACAGTGAGCAATGCTTTATCGCTGGCAGAGTGTATCTGCAGAGTGAGCTCTTTACCTGACGGAAAGGAAATTTTCCGGCCGGATAATGCTTTCATTGCTGTTTTCCGTTGACCGCCAAAATAGCGGCCGGCTAACTGCAGAACTGTTTCCCGGTCAAAATCACCAACCACGGAAACTTCAAGTCCATCATTTTTCAAGGCCGGTCCAAGCCAGTTTTCAACCTGTTCAAGGGTAATCTTCTGCATGGACGCAAGGGGGACAAAACCGTATCGCCGGTTTCCTCCGGCTAAAAAACGCTCTCCCCGCAACTGCATCATCCCCTCAACAGAGCGCTCCATCTGACTGTACATCTGAACCAGTTTTTCCATACTCCGCTGATACGCTCCAGACCGGAAAGCAGGATCCTCAAGATGGGCATACAGGAGCTGAAAGAGCAGTTCACTCTCAGCAGACAATCCCTTGCCGGACAGGAGAAAACTATCTGCCCCCACACTGAAACGTACCCGGCTGCTGTACGATGCCAGTGCTGCTGTAAGCTGTTCCCTTGTCAGCCCGCCCAGGCCGCTTTCACTGACCACTCTTTCCGCCAGCATGCCGATTCCCGGCACAGGTTCAGACAGGCGGCCATTGCCGAAAACAACAGCAACATTGATCTCGTTTGGTGCAAAATCAGTCTGCTTGAGGTTGAGAATCAGACCATTTGCAAATACATAGCGGTCAACACCGATTTTGCTGTATGCAACATGGTTTTCCACTGCTGTCGTCTGCAGAGGAACCGGCAAATAAGGAAAGGCGATATCATCTTCCTGTACCCAGGGACCGACCTCTAGATTTTCCGCATCCTGCCAGGTCTGCAGAATCGCAGATTCAGGAGAGGGTGCAGCATCTCTTAAATCAACAGTTCCGACAACATTCAACAGCCGCCGCTGATGCCATAAACCACGAAAGGCCTCATTGACATCAGATAAGGTCATCTTCTCAAGAACAGGTTTATATAAGCTCAACTCCTGTTCAGGCGACATATAAACCTCGTTTTTATTAAGGTCCCTGATAATTTCATCAACAATCTTCGTGCTGGTCCTGCTGTCAGCCATCTGGACCTGTTTGCTGAGCATGGTAATGACTTCTTTTTTAACCCGCTCAAGCTCTGCATCGGTAAAACCGTACTCCAGTGCCTGGCGCAGGGTGGTATCAAGGAGTTGCAGGGTCTCCTTCCACGATCCGGAGCTGGTCCGGGCATCAATGCCGACATAGCCGACACGTTTGACCATCTTTCCTGCATAAACATTTGCCCCGGTCATGGGACTGCCCTCCATGTTAACCAGGTGCTGCAGGCGATTTTCCAGTATTTTCGCTCCCAGGTATTCCTTCAATTGCCGCACTTCCCCGGCCATGGTGTCTGGTACCGGGTCAACATTCCAGACAGAGTTAATGGTAACACCGGTATAGCCCAGATCCGGTTCATAAACGTACAGTGTATCTGTTCCGGCCTCTGCAACCCGGCCGAAGTCAGGACATGCAGGTGTCGCTCCCGCTGCTTGAATGCCGCTGAAATGCTTGCGAATTATTTTCTCCGCAAGCCCTGTATCGGTATCTCCGACCACAACAAGAATCATATTATCAGGCCGGTACCAGGTATCATAGTACTGCCTGAGCAAGGTGGAATCCGCATTGTTCAAGGTAGCCTCAGTGCCGATAGGATCACGCTCGGCAATCCTGGTACCGGCAAAAGAAGACTTTACACCGGCCTTGGATACCCGGCTCCGGGCAGAGTCGCGGGCCCGTTTTTCAGCAAGAATAATCCCCCGCTCTTTATCCACCTCTTTTTCGAGCAGTAATGCGCCGCGTGCATAATCCGCCAAAACCAGCAGACCTTCATCAAGATTTTTTTCATCACCACCGGGAAGTAGAAGTTTGTACACGGTTTCATCATAGGAGGTATGGGCGTTGGTATCGGCACCAAACCCCATGCCGATGGATTGAAAATAATCGACCAGGGTACCCGGAGGATAATGGGTGGTACCGTTGAAGACCATGTGCTCAAGGTAATGGGCCAGGCCGCGCTGCTCATCGGTTTCCTGCAGCGAACCCGACTGAATATCCAGGTACATCCCCACCCGGTTTTCCGGTTCATGGTTGACCATGATAACGTAGCGCAAACCATTTTCCAGGGTACCGAACACCAGGGCGGGATCCGGTTTAAGATCGCTCTGATCCTGGGGCCAGCCGCTTGTAATACAGTCAACAACCGGAGGCGGAGCAGCGGCCTCATCTGCAGGCTGCCGACCTGTACAACCGGGCAGCAACAGGGAAACAGAGAGCAGACAGGAGAGAAGAAAAGAAAACGTTCGTTGCTGGTTCATTTGATAAGGTATAAGATCAGAGGTTTCAGGTAACAATCAGTCCGGAAAAGTAAATACGACGTACAATACTATATTACAATCAATCTCTCCCGTGAAACCAATGAAACTCTCCGGAAAAAATGGACTGGTCCTTGGGGCAACCAGGGGTATCGGGCTTGCCATTGCCAGAAAGCTGGCCGATCAGGGTGTACGTCTTGCCCTGCCCTGGTTTGACTGGCCGGAATCCTGCCGGGCTATGGAAAAAGAATTTGCAGCCCTGAACATGGGACACCTTACCATGGAGACCGACCTTCGAGATCCGGAAGATGTGAACAACATGATGCAGGTCGTAAGGGAAAATTTCGGTTCCCTGCATATCCTGATCAATAACATTGAACGGGGCGGCATGCCGGTGGTACACGGCAGTTATCACCATAAGGTGAACCAGAAACAGTGGCAACTGGAGATGGACACCACCCTGCACGCCAAATGGCTTGTCTTTGAACAGTGCCTCGGTCTGCTGCAGGAGGCTGAACAGGCATGCGTAATCAATCTTTCTTCCATTGCCGCCATAACCGGACGCTCAGGTCCGGCGGCAATGCTGTTTAACGACGGTTATGCGGCTGCCAGCCGGGGAGTATCCTCGCTCACCGAAACCTGGGCCAGAATGGGCGCACCGACCATCAGGGTAAACGAGATCATGATCGGGCTCATTGACGGGCGGCACGGCCCGGGAACACGGGGCTGGGATCTGCTTGACCGGGATATGAAAAAACAACTTCTTAATCATACCCTGCTCAATCGAACAGGAAGCCCGAAAGAGGTCGCAGATGCGGTTCTTTTTCTCATCCGGGATGCAACCTTCATGACCGGGGCAACTCTCCGGCTTGACGGCGGATTTGTATTAGGCGGCGAGGAGGTATCTCCCATGCCGGATGGAGTTGTCTAAAACACCATCCGGTTACAGATCGAGAACCCAGTCCGGAATCCGGTGCAGGATATAGTCGGTGACCATCTCCTTGGCATCCTCTCCCCTGCCCGGTTTGACATCATTGAGGACATCTTCATAATCAAACCAGCAAAGTTCTTTGTCCTCTTTGCTGTACACGGTAAATATCCGGTGATCCTGCTGGTCAATATCCTCTTCTTCCTGAATAGCGCCTACAAGCTGCGCAGCCTCTTCATAGGGCAGGAAACGAATTTCATCTTCGCTCATTTTATTCTCCTGTCAACATTGTCGAAAAAACGTAACCGTTCAGCAGCACCCCATCTGCACGCGATCGGGCCGTCTCACATAGGCTCTACTATAGCTCGCCGTCCCGCTTGCGTACATATGGAGCACTGCTGAACGGTTACGAAAAACAACACATTTTCTTATCGCGTCTTTCCGGTGTGTTGCTGAATTACTCCGAAAAAAACATAAAAAAAGGGGCGAAGGAGAGACAAATCTCCACGCCCCTGGCCACTGATTTAAAAAAATCAGGCAGGCTTAACGACTGCACCGGAACGGATGCAGCGGGTACAGACACGAATTCGTGCGGTACGTCCGCTTTCTGTTACGGTTCTGACCTTCTGCAGATTGGGCAGCCAGCGACGCCTGTTTTTATTATGGGCATGACTGACATTGTTGCCGGTCGCCGGTCCTTTTCCACAAATTTCACATACACGAGCCATAATATATTCTCCTTGCAAGGGGGTTATTCTTTGAACCGCATATTTTTACATCTCACTTGACAAAAAATCAAGTCCTTTTCCTCAATCAGCGGATATTATGCAGTGTGTTCGGCAAAAAACGGGACGCTCTGCCGCCTCTACCTGTTTCTGCATCCTATTATCCCCTGATATAGGGATACAAATACCGTCAAGCCGGTATTTATTTACAGCTCTACCTGTCATATAAGAGATACAAGGAGGAAAAGATATGAAAATGACTCAGACAAACATCTGTATCAAGTCCGGCTTGCCGATCTCCAGTCCCTCTATCTGCTTAATGTGCAGACGTTCCTGCCGCCTTGCCGGGAGCCGTGGAAAACGGTATGGCAAAGGCCGCTTGACAAAAGCTGCCCGAAAACCACTTCTACAGTAACCAGCATGGCTGGACCAAATTTTGGGTCACAGCCACAACGAACGATGAAAGTGATGCAATAGCTGGAGTTTTGAACTTCACTTTTATATAAAACATCTCCAACACCAACCCTCCTCAGGTTGACGATCTGATGTACTCTGTCAGCACAATTTGACGGAAGGGGAATGTTGCGTGCCATGACCGTTGCAGCAGATAACGCTCAAGGTGGTGCGCCTGTAAATCCACCTTCGATTTTTCCGTCAAACTGCGATATAGTCTATACATGCTGACCAGTCTACGCGGAAAACTCATTCTGATCTTTGTTGTCCTTACCGTATCGGCAGTGGCTATCAGCAGTGGCTACGCCAGATACATGCAACGGCAGTTCGCCCTGGCTCGAGCAAAAGAGAGGGCCTCTGTCGACCTGCAGCTTATTTCCGCCGATATTCAATCTGCGCTGGCCTGGATCATGCGCGACCTGCTGGTCCTGCGTGACCTGCCAAGCCTGCAGTCAGCCATTAATTCAACAAATACAAAGCAACGAAAATCCGCTCTGACAGCTGTGGAAAAAGAGTTCCTCAGTTTGGCGGCACACCATCAGATCTTCCAGCAAATCCGTTTTCTTGACCGTACCGGCCATGAGATCATTCGCGTGAACACCCAAGAAGGAAAAACCTGGGCCACGCCTTTTGACAAACTTCAGGATAAATCCAACCGCTATTATTTTCAGGCTGCATCAACGCTGAAACAGGGTCAGGTCTATATTTCCCCCATGGACCTTAACATCGAACAGGGCCGGATTGAGCGCCCTCTCATGCCCGTTATCCGCTATGCCACCCCTGTTACAGACCAGAACGGCAAAAATAGGGGGGTCCTGATTCTCAATGTCTTCGGCTCTACTTTTCTCCACCTGCTGCATGAACAACAGGATAAAACCAGACATGGCGAGCGCTTTTTTCTCCTCAACAGCGACGGCTATTTTCTGTACCATCCTGATCCGGACAAAACATTCGGCTTCATGCGAAAAACCAACGAAAACTTCAACCGTTATGAACCGGAGTTGACCCGCTGGATAAAATCCGGTGACCGGGGAATTATTATTCAGCAGAGCAATGAAACGTCCAAACAAACCCTGTTTGCCTTTCAGCGCATTGTCTTATCCTCCTCCATTGCTCCTTTGCGAGTTCAAGACAACTCCGTCACCCCGTCCCGGATGGACAGGACCTGGATTCTGCTTACCACGGTTGACGATGCCGATCTTCTGGTCGGCTTTGACGAGTATGTACAGTCTTTTCTTCCCTTTACCCTTTTGCTGCTGGTCATCTGTATTGTTGTGGCGATCCTGGTGGCATGGAGCTGCTCTCGCCCGGTTGTGTCCCTGGCAAAGACAGCCAGCCGAATTAAATCCGGTGATTTTTCTGCCCGGGCACAGGTTTACACCAGGGATGACATGGGAAAATTCGGCAACCAGTTCAATGACATGGCCGAAAAACTTGAAACAACAATTATCAGCCTCCAGCGTTCTGAAAGTAAATACCGTCAGATCTTTGAAAATTCCCAGGACTGTATTTTTGTTACTGATACCCAGTGTAACATTGTCGACATCAACCAGGCCGGGCGCAGATTACTGGGTGTTGATCCGGACAGCCCCCTGGAACAGTTGTCCCTGAACTGCTGCCGAACCGATAGCGGCAAGGAGGAAGGAAAACCGGTTATCCAGCAGGACATGCATGCAACAGGATATGTCAAGGATTATGAAACCACGCTGCAGAGGCCCGACGGCACTGTCCGCCACTGTGTCATGACCGCTTCCGCCCGGTTTGACGAACATGGTGAATTGCTTGGATACGAGGGAATACTGCGTGACATTACGGAAGAAAAGCTCAGACAGAAGGCTGAACAGTCCTTCCAGGAACATCTGCAGGAAGAAATTGTTCTGGCCGAGGAACGGGAACGGCGTCATATCGGCCAGGTTCTGCACGAGGAGATGGCCCAGAATCTTGCCCTGGCCAACATGAAACTCCGCGAGGCGGAACAGTTGACGGTACAATCAAAAAAGACCGATGGGGACATACAGGACATCAGTCAACAGCTGATAGAGACCCGGCAGCTGATTACCCTCATGATCAGCCAGATCAGGACCATGATCTTTGATCTCTATCCAACGGTTCTGGATGACCAGGGGCTGGTACCTGCAATGCTCTGGTATGCAGACCATTTTAGCAAACGAACCGAAGTAGAAGTTTCCGTTTATGGTGTACCCGGCTCTCTCGGCCTTGCGGAATCACAGAAAATATACCTGTTCCGCTCGTTCAAAGAACTTATCAATAATGCCTGGAAGCACGGTAATACCAAGGAAATCGTTGCAACCGTCAAGAAAAAAGATAATCATGTCCGCCTGACGGTTGATGACGAGGGGGAAGGATTTAACCCCGACGACCTTAAAAAGGCTTCCAATGAGCTGAAGGGTATCGGTTTAATCAGTATCAAACAGTGGGTTGCAGCCATGAAAGGAACCATGTCAATTGAATCTCAACCCGGCAAGGGAACCAGAGTTGCCATTGATATTCCCCTGCCTGAAAAGAAAACAGCATGATTACCGTTTTTCTTGCCGATGATCACCAGATGTTCCGCCAGGGCCTGCAGACCCTGCTCCGTTCCACCTCTGATATCAAGGTTGTAGGAGAGGCCAGTGATGGTCAGCAATGTCTGAAAAAAATCGAAGACCTCAAGCCTGATGTAGCCGTACTTGATATTGCCATGCCCGGCCTGACCGGTATCGAAGTAGCCAAACGCCTGGCTAAAATTTCACCGGCAACAAGGATTATGATCCTGACCATGCATGCGGACTGTTTTTTCGCCGTTGAGGCACTCAAGGCCGACGCCCTGGGATTCATGCTCAAGGAAGAGAGCTTTGACATGCTCATCGATGCAATCCGTACGGTGGCAGCGGGTAACATGTTTATCTCCCCTACCCTGGAAACACCGGTACTCAAGGAATTCGTCAGCATGGCCAGACTGGCATCTGATAAAACCGGCAATATTCTCACCGAACGGGAGCGGGAGATCCTCCAGCTTGTTGCAGAGGGCATGACCAACCAGGAAATTGCCGCCAAGCTCTGCATCTCTGCAAGTACGGTTGACACCCACCGCAAGAACATCATGTCAAAACTGGACATTCACTCCGTGGCAGGCCTGGTCAAGTATGCCATACGTCACAAGATTGTAACCCTGTAACGCAATCCTCTCCTGATTCTCATGACTCGATTTTTTTACGAGTCCATCACGCTATGAAAAAAATAATTATCTACGCCATCACCTCGTTGCTGTTGGTGGCAATTGGTTTCTCCGGTTTCAAAAGCTATCAGAACAGTACATCCTATGAAAAAATTTCTCGGAAAATTGTAAAAAAACACAATGTTTCAGAGTTGAGTAAAAATAAACTCAAAAAAATAGCGGACTTACTATCTCTTGGATTCTACACTGGATATGAAGATATCCTGGCAGATCAAAAAAAACTATTGGCCGAACAAGTCTTCTATAAACAGCAGGCTATCAATTTTACAGTCTATTTTACAGCAACAGTGGGACTGGTGCTGCTGCTCTATTTTGTGATGAGCCTGCAGGAATTTACCATTGTACTCAGTCTGACCGCATTAATCGCCCTGGCAATCGGACTTTTCACTCCCGTTATGATGATGAGTCTCCACCAAGAAGTACAGTACCTCGGCGATGTTGTCCTGATGATAGAGTTCAAAGGCGTTCTGGGCTCAATTACAGAGCTCTTTCAAAGCAGGGATTTTGTGGTGGGGGGTGCCCTGCTGCTTTTTTCAATCATCTTTCCCCTGACCAAGACTATCTCAATGCTTCTTATCGCAATGTTCTTCCATTACAAACCGGCGCATGCCATTGTCCGTTTTTTTAAAATACTGGGCAAATGGTCCATGTCGGATGTTTTTGTTGTCGCCACCTTCCTGGTGTATCTCTCTGCCGGCAAAGGTGAAATGAGCCGGGCTGAGATCCAGGTGGGTTTTTATTATTTCCTGGCATATGTAATTCTCTCCATGATTACCAGTATCTGTGCAGATAAAATGCTGCGGGAAAGTAGTGCCGTATAACTACAGAGCAAAAGACAGCTTACACGCGGCAATCTTCAGGCTGTTTGTCTCCCTGCAGATGAAACCGTTCTTTGCGCTTTTCTCAATATTCTGTTATTTGTACAATAGTATTTCGCTGCCTTTCCCTGTCCATGAAATGCGTTTTTCAAGATGCGCTCCCTGTCATACACTCTAATGTGGACCAGATACCATGCCGCAGTTGATAGTCTGCCGAAAAGGCGGTAATTACCGGGTCATACCGTTGACACAATCACTCAGTGTCGGCAGAGATGCAGACAATGATCTTGTCCTGGATTCTCCCCAGGTCTCCCGGCATCATGGC
The DNA here is from genome assembly GCA_015486315.1 of Desulfobulbaceae bacterium. Taxonomy (GTDB): domain Bacteria; phylum Desulfobacterota; class Desulfobulbia; order Desulfobulbales; family Desulfobulbaceae; genus Desulfobulbus_C. Next base: position 11,348 of record WFRY01000445.1, on the reverse strand, counting down.
AGGGTTTCTGAAAACGAAAACGGCTTTTATCTCACTGATTGCGGCAGTACCAATGCCATCTGGGTCGGAAATGAAAAGATCACCTCCATCCCGCTGGTCAATGGCCTGACTTTTCGGATTGTTGATTTTTTTATTACCTTTGTTGACGAACAGCGGGATCTTCCGGACCGGGTATTTGCCCAAAAAGAACAATACGGCGATCAGCACCCCTCGGAGCTGCCGGAAAATAAAACCATTCTTTTTGGCCTGGAATCCTTTATTCAGGAAAAGGCGAAAAATAAACCTGTTGATCACGCCGTTCTTTCCGCCGGACAATACGCTGATCTGCTCAACAGTCTCCACAAACTTGGCACAGTAGATGACGAATCAGAATTATATTCGCTTCTCCTGCACAGCTCCATCAAACTCCTCAGCGGAAAGCGCGGATTTATCGCCGTTCGTGACGGAGCAGGCGAGCTTGTATTCCGAACCATGGAAAACATGGACCGGAAGGATAAAACAAAAATCTGCTCTGATCTTATCAATCAGGTTATGACAACCGGGGCAACAGTGCTCAACACGGTTGGAGTAGATTCTCCTGCTGCCTCCAACAGCCGGAACAGCACATCCACCGGCATAATCTTCTGCTCGCCCCTGTCCGGAGAGGATGAAGTTAAAGGATGCCTCTACGTTGAGAGCAAGGCTCCATTGCTGTCTACTGAATCCAAAATCGTCCAGACGGAAATTTTGCTCTGCCATGGCACGGTGTTGCTTGAACGTCTTCACTGGAGGATCAAGAATAATCAGGAAAAGCAGGAACTGAAAAACAGGCTGCTGCTCCGGGATGAGACCATTATACACAGCGAGGTCATGTTAAGGCTGTATGAAGATATCAAGACCATTGCCCCCATTAACGTCCCGGTCCTTATTCTGGGAGAGCCTGGTACGGGCAAGGAACTGGTGGCATCTGCCCTGCACGGTTTCAGTAAACGGCAGGGTGCTTACATCCCCCTGAACTGCTCAGCTATTCCGGAAGGTATTTTTGAAAGTGAACTGTTCGGCTCGGTCAAAGGGGCATTCCATAACGCGGCGAACAAACCCGGACAACTGGAAATGGCCCATAACGGCACGCTTTTCCTTGATGAAATTGGAGACATGGGCCTTGCACTGCAGCCTAAGCTGCTCCGTTTTCTGGAAAACAACCAGATTACCCGTCTCGGTGATACCAGGGTAAAAAAACTTGATGTCCGAATTGTGGCGGCAACCAATCAAAACCTTGACGAGATGATGCAGGATAAAAAATTCCGGGAAGACTTTTTCCAAAGGCTGTCCTGTTTTATTCTCAATGTTCCCCCACTGCGTGCAAGAAAAGAGGATATAGAACCCTTGATCCATTATTTTCTTAAACGATTTGCCAATGAATACAACTGGCGAATTCCAACCATTGCGCCGGCTGTTTACCGGACGCTGACCGGCTATTCCTGGCCCGGCAACATCAGAGAGCTGAAAAACACTGTTCTGCGCCTGAGCGTACAGGCCAGGGGCAGCAAAATAAGCATGGATGATCTGTTTCGCATTTCCGACAGCTTTGGTGAAGAGACGTACCAGAAGGTAGCGTCCTTTCCCAGTATGGATGAAATGGAAAAAAAATATATCCGCAAGGCCTTGCACAGGGCCGACTGGAATATTTCCGATGCCGCCAGGATGGTCGGTATTGCCCGGTCAACCTTTTATCAGAAGATGAAAAAGTTTCAGATTTCCTCTCCGAAAAAATAAAGTTTCCCGCACCTGTTCATATCGGCTCCCGGCGCAAACTGTTTTTTCTCCGTCCGCTTTTCCTACACTCCTCCTTTTTCTGAAATAACACATCAAATCAAGAAGATAGAGAAAGAGCACAAATAACGTGTTCGATTTCCGGACAATCCTGGAAGAAATTCCTTACCCGCCTCTTCTCCCTTCTCTGTTTTCAGCGCAATGGATGACCAGGTAACATATTGAAATATCGTTCTTCTACTGTTTTTCACCTCTGTTTCCATGTTCTGGCATTCACCTTGCTGTCTTAAGGGCAGCCATCCCGGCTTCTGTATTCAAATCACAACCAGAAAAAGGAGAAAAACCATGTTCAAAAAGGCAGGAGTTCTCACCATTATACTCATTGCATCGGCCTCAATGAGTTACGCAAAAGGATCCGAGCATCACAATGTCAGCCAGACCACAATCGTCAACACCACGGCATCTTCCAACAGCTCTACAAATAGTGTTGATAACTGTAATACCGGAGGCAGCACCCTGGTAACAGCCGACATTCAAAATAAAATAAAAAGGTCCGGTAATATTACCAGTATCGTTTCCGAGGGACGCAATAATCAGGCTAATGCTGCCTCCGTTGTTATCACCGACGGCAGCGAGGTATCCGGCAGCCTGATGAACAAGGTAAACACCTCCGGCGACCTGACAGCCATTGTTGAAGGCGGTCGCAACAATATAGCCAATGCGGGAACCATTTCCGTACGAGGTGCGGTTGTGTCCGGCGCGGTGGTCAACGAGGTGAGTAATACCGGTGATATTACAAGTACTGTCACAAAAGGCAGGAATAATCAGGCAAACTCGGCATCCATTGCCGTTAACTGATCCTTTGCAAATATCGTTCGCCTTTTTCCGGTCGGCAGCCGATGGTCCGGCCGGGAACGGGCAATACTGAAGGAGTATACAATGAAAGCAACTCTGTTTGCAGCCACCACCTGCCTGCTGCTGTGTCCGATAATCGGACACAGCTCTGATCTTCTTGATCTACAGACCCGGAACTCCGTCAACGGAGGGACGTACACAGCCCGGGTAAAGGGGGACAGGAATGTTGCCAATGCCGGGTCCATACAGATTTCAAACTCCAGGGGGAGACAAATCATCAACAGTGTCCACTCCACCGGCATCATTTCGGCAGCGGCAACGGGAAACAACAACCGCATCAACTCTGCCTCCATTGCCGTGCATGATTCTACAGCCGAGCGCATCAGCAATCAAATTGAGACCTCAGGCATACGTAACAATGTCCATGGTGATGATAATGTCAGCAACATCGCTTCAGTAGTGCTGGACCGTTCCCATTCCGGGTCCATTGACTACTCACTCAGTGCCGGTCACCTGCAGAGTACTGTCCAGGGCAGCAACAACCAGCTTAATGTCGGTTCGGTACAGCTTAAAGATACAGGTTCCGGTGACGTTACCGAGAGTATCGATATGTCCGATGTAACGATCTCGTTGTCCGGTAACAACCTGGATGCAGCAGTGGATTCAGTCGTGGTTGAATAGAAAACCCACAGTAGAGATTACCCATGAAATACAGCATCTGTATCGTTTTAATCCTCTCTATTCTGACCCGGGCCGGGGAGCAGTCTCTCTGCATTGCCGATGATCTCGATGACGGCATCCCCATTGATGACTCCATTTCAGAATATGATCAAATCGGCGACAGTATTGATCCGAACTACGCATATCTTTCCTTACGGGTACAAAGTGATGTTGCTGCCCGCCTAAATAACAACGATGAAGATCCGGCTGTAAATGAGGGATCATTCCTTAATTCCGTCATTCTGCAGGCCGGCGCAACTGTTCAGGGCGATATTATTATTATTGATCAGTCTCAAGGTGACAAAACCATTATTGCCCAATGATGATCCAGACAAACCAGTATGGCTGGACCAGGTTATTAAGGTCATTGCCCGGCAAACACTGGAAACAACCTGGATTGACAGCACTTCGTGGGCCTTTTCCAGCAAAACTCATTCAAGCAAAGGCATAAATTATGACTCCAGATCAAGCAGAGCAGAGGGTACGGCACACCATTCATTTCTGTTTACTTATTCCACTTATGGGTCTGCTGCTGACTTCCTGTGCTGCAATTGATCCCAGGCAGGTTGAAACGGAAATGCCGACTGAGCCACCGATGATTAAAAGGACATCATTTGATCAGGCATTAAGTAAATTAGGTAAAATGACCGAGGTGTATGGCAAGCGGGTGAGGATCCAGGGCAAGGATATTGTCGACAACACAGGTACTTCAAAGTACGGATTTGGCGAAATCCCGCGCGATATCACGGAGATGACCAAGAGTGCACTCAACTCCATAGGCGGAAACGTTGTCTACATACCCTACAATCCGATATTTATGAACAATGAGGTTGTCACCGGTTACTCAAGTTTTCAGCATAAACTCATTCCCGACATTGTTCTTTCAGGCGGTATAACTGAATTTGATCGGGGTCTGGAAACAAGAGAACGGGGAACTGATTTCGGGGTAACGACCAAGCCCTTTAACGTCAATGAATCATGGGTTCCAGGGGATGTTATAAGCGTGGATTACAGCCAGGGCAGCAAGGGAAGTCTGGCCCGCATAACCCTTGACTTTAATCTCATTGATTTCAGGACCATGTCCGGTATCGGCAGGATGCAGACCGTCAACTCTATTAATGTGTACAAGGCCATTGCGGAAAAAGAACTGGCATTTACCATCTTCGGCCCCACCTTCGGGCTCAAGGGAACAGTTAAAAAAGTTCAGGGACGTCATGCCGCCATCCGACTTCTGGTTCAGGCAAGTGTGATGCAGGTTGTCGGAAAATATCTGCATGTTCCTTACTGGAAACTGCTGCCCGGTTCCGAACCTGATCCGGTGGTTACCGAAAAGGTGCGCCGCGACTTTCTCCAACTCGATTCCAGAAACAAAATCAGGGAAATTCAGTCACTGCTCTTCATGAATGGCTTCACGGTACCGGTTGATGGAACATTAAATCCGGCCACCATGGAGGCCCTGCGCAAATTTAATCCTGACCTTGATCCCGTTACGGCGGCAACAGATACAACAACCTATCTCCTGCTATGGGAATCACTGGCCGACAATTTAGATCTGGCCATGGATCGCCGGATACTTCTCGTTGCCAGGATACAGTCGAACCCCCCGGGTGACCACAAGAAGATTACCGACAGAAAGCCAACAAAAAAACAAAAGGTTGCAGCAAACAACCATCAGCATGAATCAGCCAATACATCCGAGCAGGATATTGATCGACTGCTCAGACGGTTTAATTTCGAAAACGGTTCCACATCAGCAGAGGCATTTCTCAATGAAAGAAAATAGATACCGTACAGCAAAGGGATTTACGGCAGGAATCATCGCGACTCTCACCATACTTTTCCTGATGGGAGCCGTTCGCCATGAGCCTTTTTCAAATCCGGTAAGGGTTATAAATGATCCGGATTCCAGCCCGGTTTCCCTGGCCCGGAACGGCAGGTATCAGGTTTCCGCCTGTGCGCTTGCCGGCAACGGAAAAGGAAACAGCGGCTATGGTGTTTTTGTTGTGGATACTGCCACCGGGACAACCAAGGCCGCATACGTTTCTTTTACCGATAAAAATGGAAAAATGGTCAGTGTCAATCAGTTAGGCAGACCTTTTGCCGGGATCAAGACCCATGCGGGGCGAAAAGACCATTTCTGAACAGACACTAACTAAAATTGTAAGCGCTCCATGAACCCCCTGAAGCGCTTACCTTTAATTTCAGCAGAGATAAAAGGAGTCAAAAAATGAATCATTCGTTGCTAAAAGCAGTCATGTATTATTTTCTTGGGATTGCCGTCATCAGTATCATTACACTTTCCGTTATCAGCCAAAGTCATGCTGCAGAACCTGCGGCCACCAACTTACAGGGGTATGGTTTAAAAATTTTCCGTGTTGAATCCGGCTTATACCCCTTTGTCCATGTGTACATTCGTACGTATAATCAGGATATGGATCCACTGCTTAATCTCAATACAATGAATATCGGCATGATGGTCAAGGGACGCGTTTATGATCCTGCCATGCAACAGTATACCATTGAGCCTGTTCGTAAACGCGGCGAAGCCGTCCGGACCGTACTGGTCATTGATACCTCCAAGACCATGAAGGGAAATCCCTTTGAGGCATCGCTTCGTGCTGCAGCACGATTTATTGATGCCAAACGTGACCAGGATCAGGTAGCAATCATTGCCCTTGATGATAACAGTAACGGCTACACCATTGTTTCTAATTTTGAGCGTGATTACGGAACATTAGGACGACGTCTCGCCGACCTGCATGCCACCGGCGAAAAAACACGTCTCTATGACGGGTTGGCTGCGGCAATGGAGCTGACTGCCGGATCCGGCCCGGGCAGTGATTCTCCCGACCAGGGAGACTATATTATTTCCTCTTCCATCATCGTCATGTCCGACGGCAAGGATGAGGACAGCTCTATCAGCAGATCCGACCTGATGACCAGAATCTCCATGATGAAGCTGCCGATTCCGATTTTTTCAATCGGGTTTTCAAAGGTTGAGAAAAAGTATCTGCGCAACCTGCAGGCTTTATCAAAAAATACCTTTGGCAAGTATTATTATGTCGGCAGTAACTACAACACCATTACCCGCAATGTGGAAGATATTCAAAATGTTCTTCAAAGCGATTATGTACTCACCTTTAGAGCATATGTACCGGTTGACGGTGAACAACACAGCCTGAAAGTCGGCATAGAATATCCCACCGGCAGCGGCAAGATGCGCTACGATGCAGCAACCTTTGAATCAATTGAACCGCCGCCCATGCCCCAGATCCTTGCAGTCCAGGATAAACTGGACAAGGCATTGCCCAACCTTGACGGAAAGAGTCCGTACATGGTCAATCCATTTACGACCAAAACATTATCCCTGGCCCTTACCCGGTAATTTTGTCAGTTAGTGCCTGTCCATAAATGGTCTTTTCGCCCAATCTCTGCGTCATGCTCAAAAAATAATGCTCGGAATATCAATTATATGCCTGTGCTTATTTTTATCGCATTCCTTGACCTTGAACGAAAATCCTCATTTATGGTCAGACACTAGTTACCTGTCATGACTGTTAACAGAGCAAATCACCCTGCCTTTAAATCCTCTCCAGAGGAGGCGAGGCAGGGTAACGGTGCCTGTCTGCAGGCGATTGGATCAGGTCCGACCGGAAGGAACATTCTCCTCGCAGCACAACCCCTCTCTATAGGCCGTGACCGCCGACAATGCGATATCATTCTCAAGGGAGCAGCGGTTTCCAGACAACATGCCTGCATTGAGCCCCTTGACCGGGACAACTATCTGCTGATTGATCTCCAGTCCACCAACGGAGTGTATGTCAACAAGCGAAAAATTGATTCACCCTGCCGTCTAGCCCACAACGACATCATCGGCATCGGCTGCCCGGACACGGGTCATCTGCGTTTTTGTTCTTCAGGGGCACCAATACAACCTCTTGCCGATATCTACCCGGCGCAATCCTCCTGGACCATTGGCCGCAGCCCTGACTGTGATATCTGCCTGCCCTTTATTCCCACGGTCAGTGCTCATCATGCAACAGTAAAGGCTGAAAAAAATCGCCTTACCCTGGTGGATGAATCGAGCCTGAACGGTACATGGAAAAACGGAAAATGCATCAGGCGCGATCAGGTCACCGCTCAAGACATCATTGTTATCGGATCAACGGAACTTCGTTTTCATTTGCATGAAAATGGTTCCCTGCAGCTTGAAAAGAAACAGCGCTCCGGCACCATGCGGCTGAGCTGCAGCAAGTTGACCTGCAATCCGGAAAGATCAAAGAGCGGCCCGCCCGTACTCAACGCTGTCAACCTGTCGATTCATCCCGGCGAACTTATCGGAATTCTCGGCCCCAGCGGTGCCGGGAAGACAACCTTGCTCAAGGCCCTCAGCGGCCATATTCCGCCACTGTCGGGCACGGTTCTGGTGAACGACATTCCGCTCTATGAGACCTTTGAGATGTTCCGTAATACCATTGGTTATGTCCCCCAGGATGACATCCTTTATTCGGAACTGAAGGTACAGGACACTCTTGACTATTCTGCTGAAATACGACTTCCGCATGATATTACCGCCCGGCAGCGCAGGGATATTATCAACGCAACGATTGAGGCACTGGATATTGCCCACGTTTGCAGCAATCGGATTGATCAGCTCAGCGGCGGACAGAAAAAACGGGTATCCATTGGAACGGAACTGATCACCCGGCCTGGTCTTCTCTTCCTGGATGAGCCCACCGCTGGACTGGATCCATTCACTGAACAAAAACTCATGCATCATTTCAGAACTGTTGCAGATGCCGGCACAACGGTGGTCATGACAACCCATATCCTGGAGAACCTGGCCCTGCTGGATAAAATTGTGCTGCTGGCCCGGGGTGAACTGGTTTTTTTCGGTACGCCGAGTGAGGCCATAGAATTTTTTCAACAGCAGGGGCAAGCCATTTCCTGTCCGGCAGATATGTATCATGTCCTGGAGAGCAAACCTGACCAAGAGGGGCCGGCTTCTCTACAGCAAAAAACCAATGACTGCAAGGCCATCGCAATCCATTATGCAAATCGATACAACAACTCTAAATATTATCAAACCCATATTGAGGACAAACAGACTCTCAGCAGGAAAAATGCGCTGATCACCCGGCAACATCCCATAATACACCACAGATTCAGCCGCAAATCCTTTAACCGACACAGGCATCAGTTTAAAAAAAGCATTCAGTCCTCCTTCTCATTTGCCCCCTGGTTTACCCTGTCCAGGCGCCATTGCACGATGAGGCTTGCCTCGCCGAAACGAATCCTCACCTATGCCCTTATCCCGATTCTGCTGGCTCTGGTTACTCTCAGCCAGCATATAGAGGGCTTTATTGATCAGGAGACTGCTGAAATCCGACAGCAGACCATTCAACTCCGGATCAGAAACGGAGGACCGAAACTTGCAGCCTCAATCAAAACGCTGCTCTCTCCGGAAGGTATGAATGACCCGAGGACAGCATGGGAAATACTGCATGCTGTTCGATTCCAGGGACCGGCAAATCTACCGGTTCCAATCGGCATCTTGCTGATGGGAGTTATGACGGCTGTTTTTCTGGGTACAGTGTCCGGTTGCCTGGAAATTTCTTCGGAACGGCGGATGTATCAACGAGAGCGGATGGCCGGTATGCATATTGTTGACTACCTGGGGTCAAAGCTGCCTTTTTGCCTCTCTATCACTGCCATCCAATGTTTCCTCTTTGTCGGCTGCTGTGCACTGCACCCGTCCCTGAAACCGTTATCATTTATGCCGATCTTCCTGACCATGGTCGTCGTGGCCTGGACATCGGTATGCATGGGGTTGCTTATAAGTACAGCCGACCCTACTCAGGGTCGTTTTTCCGTTCTCCTTGCCGTTGCCGTGGTCCTGCCGCAGATCATTCTTTCCGGCGGCATGGGGCCTGATTTTTATTTAGGAATGAACGGTGTCAGCAGAAGTATCGCAGCCCTGCTTCCTGCCCGATGGGGTCTGGAAATGGGTCTGAGTGCTGTATACGAAAATGATTCTGTAACAACAATGTCCTGGATTGCTGATTTTATCCATCGGGTTATGGGGTTTGACTATGGAAGCACAGTCTATTATCATGGAGTCAGTGTCTTGGCAGTTCAGGCAGTTGTCTGGCTGCTGCTCTGCGCCTGGCTCCTCAAACGGCGCGATCCTATCTGATACAATACCGCTCAGGCGGTGGGCAGGTAACGCGTGGGCAGTACTTCCAGTAACGGGCAGACCACCGGCCCGACACAACATGATTTCAGCGGATGGAAACTGGCTGACCGTTATGAATTTATCCGTGTTCTCGGTACAGGAGGAACCGGTACCGTATACCTGGCAAACGACCTGCTCCTGCCCCGACAGGTCGCGGTTAAGACGATCATCCCTGCCCTTGCCGATAACAGGGAAGTCCGTTGCCGTATCGACCGGGAGTGCCGTCTGCATGCAGCCATCGGCGTTCATCCTCATATTGTTACCCTTTATGATAAGCTTGAACAGGATGGCCGGATATACCTGGTTATGGAGTATTTCCGGGGAAAAATTCTGGCCGAGATGATCTCTACTGCAGAGGAGAACAACCAGGACGGGCTTTCGCTTGAAACCGCAGTCTCCCTTGTCCGTCAGGTGCTGCAGGGCATTGCCCGTATCCATGCCCAGGGCATACTGCACCGCGACATTAAGACCTCCAACATTCTGGTTCAGCAGCGGACAAACGGCGATTTCCTGGCCAAGTTGATGGATTTCGGCATTGCCAGGCAGGAAGAGAACAACGAAGAGCTTACCCGGCTGACCCGGCTTGATGCATCAGGACCGGGAACACCGATTTACATGGCTCCTGAACGTATTGATCCCCATACATTTGGTGAGCTCAGTCCGGCCACGGATCTTTATTCAGTCGGGGTAATTTTATACCAGCTGCTCAGCGACGGTCCGCCTTTCCGGGGCTCAATCACGGAGATATTCAACGGGCATCTCTCCGAACCGGCGGATCTGTCACGTCTGCGTAAAGAAGTTCCCCGGGGATTGCGTGATACTATTCAAAAAGCCCTGGCAAAAGAGCCGGAAAAACGGTTCTCCGATGCAAAATCATTTGCAGCAGCGCTCGCCCCGACAATTGATACCGATCCACATTCATCAACAGAGGGGCCACCCGACGATAATCCGACCCTGACAGTCATCACCCCTCCTGTCCGGGCAGGGATTGAATCCACGGTACTGGCACCTGAGCCCGGGATTGGAGAAAATCAACCAGCCGGGCCTGAAAAAACAAACCATAACTGGAAGGTTCTTCTCGTTGCAGCTCTCTGCTTGGGGCTCTTTCTGATAAGCGCAGCCCTTTTCTTCAGAACAGGAAGTAACAACATTCCGAATTCGGCTGAAGAAACGACAGTCACTGGGGATACTTCTCCGGACAGTGTCGAAAAAACGGTTAATAAAACCGCTCTTCCTGTACCGTTAAAAAACAGTGATGAGCTCGGTACAACAGCCCTGGAAACGTTACAGACGTCCAGAGCGCAGGAACAGACAGCAGCAACCGGGGGGTCGAACATTGAAAACATGCTTGAGCGGGACAAGACTATAACAGGAAAATCCGAATGGCAGGTCCTTGAAAGCAGTGCCCGGAGAATCGACAAATGATAAGGGGGCAGGCCAAAAATAAAAAGCCATCCGCCGTCCAATACCTTCTCGCTGTAAGCTGTTGCTGCCTGTTGCTGCTGCAGGGATGTGCTCCCTTGATTCTGGTTGCCGGTGCGGGAGCGGGTTATCTTGCGGCTGATAAAAAAGCTGCCCGCAAGGTTGAAAAATTTTTCCATAATCTGGGAAAATCAAGCCATACCTCATCACGTCGGATTTCCGGTACCAGAAAGACTGAAAAAAAATATAAATACAAAAAGGGCGCAGCACCATCAGTGCACCTGCAGAAGACATCACTGAAACCGTCCAGTGTTGCACGCGGGGAAAACTTGACAATTACCGTCATTTACGGTGTGTTGGGGGG
>WFRY01000444.1 GCA_015486315.1 Desulfobulbaceae bacterium | reverse complement strand
CGCGGCATTTTCCGGAGTTACGCCGCCCCCGTACAAGACAGGACGTCCGCCAGTAGATGCGGAAAGAGACGCGGCTGCATTCATGATCTCGTCGGATGCCGCCGCAATCTCTAACTGCACTGCGTCAGCAGGAGTATAGGCAGGGATAAGCTGTTCAAGATCATCCGTATCCAAGGCTGCCAGCAGCGCATTTTTCAGGCCACGATCAAGACAGAGAATGGGTTGCAGACCGGCTGCAACAGATTCCCGTACCTGTCCGGCAATGGACGAAATATTTTCATGAAAATAATGACGGCGTTCCCGGTGACCGACCAGGGTATAAGAGACCAGTCCTTTTAACCAGGCCGCAGGGGTTGCGCCGGTATAACCGCCCGGTGGAAACGGAGATACGCCCTGGGCGGCAAGCGCTACCTGCTCCAGGTCAACAATTTTTTTCGCAACCCGTTCAAGGTAAAGAAACGGTACTGTCAGCACCACCTGAACAGATGCCGAGGGTTGATACGTCCCGGAAAAATCATGAAGCCAATCCTCCACATGCGCCGGCTCCAGGTTGGCCTTCCAGTTAGCAACGACAATTTTCCGCATCAAGTTCTCCTGGCCTGCACAAGAATATGTGTACCTTGCCCCGCATCGATTGAAGACTGTTCCGTATTGTACGGACAGGAACGCTCCCACCCGGGAATTTTCCCTTCCTCCAATTGCTGAAGATAACCGGGGAGTTGAGGACCAAGGGTGACCAAAGCTCCGACAAGTCCGAGCAGAGGCAGCACAATACCCACCGCTGCCATGAGTGCCCAGAGCCAGCGCGGGCCGGCATGTAGATCCACCTCTCCGGCAGCCTCCTTGAGATCACGATACACGACCACCATGTACAGCAGAAGAAAAGGGGTAAAAATAAAGGAAAGAAGTTGACCGATAACAGGAACAAGGTTTACTGCCATGGAAGCCAGTCCTATCAGAAAAAACTTCCCAAGGGTATTCCACCAATGGCCTTTAATATAGCATTGACTGGTGAGAAGGGCATCCATACCGCGCAGGTCATCATCAAACAGGGCATAACAGCAGAGAGACATGGACAGCCCCAGAATCACCCCGGGAATTATCAGCAACGTCATTCCCGTTAGCACAATCCCCATATAGAGCGTGCCGACCCATCCCATGGGGATGAGATATTGCCACCCCGCTTTACAGGCATCCATTACGCTTAGATCATTATCAAGGGTAACGGCAATGGTTGCGGCCTGACTCCAGAAAATTAAAATAAGAACAATCAGCATGCTGATTAGAACGGTTATACTAAGCAATGGACCGTATCCACCGATCTCAAAATGGTTAGCCGATGTATTCAGCCCTCCTATCCCGAGGGCTATTATAATGCCGAAAACGCAGATAAGGACAACAACGATACAACTAGTCAACAAAATGACCAGCAGAATGGGAATGGCCCGTTGCCTGTACAGTTCCCATGTTTCTGAAAAAATTTCACCAATGCTCTTAAGCTGAGAGTTCATGTTTTCCCCTGATAACATTGTTAGGATTGTCACAAAGCAACTATGCCGATCCCCTATCTGATGGTGACATAACTTGATGATGACATAACTGCTCTATCCCAACAGGCGGCGAACCTCATCCTCATGCACATGGGACAGCAGCAGTTTCTTGGAACGACTCTGAAGACCACTCTTGATCAGTATAGCGGATTTGGGCATTTTTAAAACCTTTGCCAGAAAAGCAATCACGGCTTTATTTGCCTTGCCGTCCACCGGCGGGGTGGTCAGGCGCAGTTTCAGGGCATCACCATGCAGGCCGACCAGTTCATTGCGGCTGGATCTGGGCTGAACATAGAGAGAAAGAAGAATTCTATGATCGGAAAGCGTTCGCAGATAGGGCATAACAGCTTACCGCAGGCCTGCCCCGATCTGCGTCAAGGTAGGCACCAGAAAACTCTGCAGAAAAACAATCGCCAGAATCAGGATCATGGGACTTAAGTCTATGCCCCCCATGGGTGGGAGATAACGCCGGATTCTCATTAAAAGTGGATCCGTCACCTGAACCAGAAAACGAACAATGGGATTATAGGGATCAGCATTGACCCAGGAAATAACCGCTCTGCCGATCACAATCCAGATATAGGCAGAAAGAACAAAACTAATCAGCTTTGCAATGGCCAGTATAAAATTTCCAAGCATAAACATGGCAGTACCTGTTCAAAGT
>WFRY01000443.1 GCA_015486315.1 Desulfobulbaceae bacterium | reverse complement strand
TATCAAGTTTCCCAACTAATGAAATCTAAAAATCTGTCAAAAGTTGCCATGGCACAGCAAATGAACACAAGTCGCTCTGCATTGGATAGGCTTCTTGACCCACAAAATACCTCTATTACTCTTCAAACATTAGAACGTGCAGCCCATGCTATAGGTAAACGGTTACGTATTGAATTTGCGTAACAAAAGAAAACGGCAAAAAGACGCCGAACAATTGCAACTGTTCAGCTGCACTTCATCTACGCCTGATCAGCCTGTCTTACATAGCACAAGTATGCTGCGCCAGCCAGCCTGATCGAACATAGCTAAAGCACATCTGAACAGGGCAGTGGTTAGGGCAATTTTTCGCTCCTATTCAGCTGCACCTTATACGGAGTCTACGCTTACCTCTTCGTCCATTTAGGCCTGCTTCTGAGTAACAAATTTCTGGATTCCCGCTAACAGCATGCGGGAATGACGGTATTCCCGTGAGACAAGTAATTAAATCGTCATCCCCGAGTGCTTTTATCGGGGATCCATTGTTACGATTAAAATAAACGCCGGGGCATCTGGCTGCACTGCTTAATAGTTACAATAGAGGTATCCAAAGCCGGTTATATAACTGTACTGTAAAAGTTCACCAGTTCCAGGCAGTAGAGAAAATAACATGACTTAAAATCCACAACCAGGTATTATTCTGGCAAAATTGGCCTGTTGTACGTACAGATTGACTCCATCCCCTTAACAGCTATGCGATGAACCCGGATATCCTGATCGTCTTTGCCATCCTGCTGACAGCTGCGGTGCTGTTTGTCACCAACAGCATCAGAAACGACCTGGTCGCCCTGCTGATCATGCTGACCCTGATGCTGTCAGGAGTCCTCACGGTTAATGAGTCCCTGGCAGGCTTTTCCGATCCAGTGGTCATAATAGTTGCCTCCATGTTCATCATCGGCGAGGCCATTGTCTATACCGGTATTGCCCGAAAAGTGGGAGAACTTATTATTCACTGGGGGAGGGCCAGTGAAACACGGTTAATGATCATGCTGATGACTGCCGCCGGGCTGCTCGGTTCCTTTGTCAGCTCAACGGCCACAACGGCCATTTTCATCCCGGTCACTATGGCGGTAACCGAGAAAACCGGCCTGAATCCCCGCCGCCTGTTGATGCCCCTTTCCGTAGGCGCCCTGATCAGCGGCATGATGACCCTGATTGCCACAACATCAAATATCGTTATAAACAACACACTTGTGGACAGGGGCCTTGACTCGTTCTCTTTTTTCAGCTTCACGCCTTTTGGTATACTTATTCTATGCATTGCCATTGTCTTCATGGTTATAGTTGGCAGAAATATGCTCGCCGAAAAGACGACAACCGTACAGGCAAAGCAGGAACGGACAATGATGGACATGACCCGTGAATACGGCCTGCAAAATCAGGTCAGCCGCCTGCAGGTTTCTGCCGGCTCATCACTCATTGACCGTGCTGTTGCCAGGGTGCAGCTTATAAAAAACTATGGGCTGAAACTGGTTGTCATTGAAATAACGAAAAAGGGCAGAAGGGTTCTCCGGTGCGCCCGACCGGAGACGGTATTTCACCAGAACGACACCCTGCTGCTCATTGGTGATCCGGAAAGTGCAGCGAAACTGGTTGCAGATTATAGTTTAAAGCCAATGCCGATATCAGAGGATGCGCAGAAAAGAAAACGACTTTTCCGGGCCGTCGGCATGGTTGAAGTCATGCTTACCCCCTCCTCCAGCTTGATCGGGCATAATCTCAAAGAACTTCGATTTCAATCCAGGTTCAATTGTCTGGTGTTGGCAATTCGCAGAAAGGGCCAGCCAATCACCTCCAAATTTGAAGAATTGCCCCTCCAGTTCGGTGACGTTCTGCTGGTCAGCGCAGCATGGGACGACATCATCAAGCTGGGTGAGTATCGTGACAACTTCCTTCTCCTCACCATACCGACGGATTACCGCGAAGTAATACCCGGCCAGGAACGAGCCCCCCTGGTGCTGGCGATCCTCGCCGTTATGATAGTGTTGATGGCATTCAAGCTGCTCCCGTTAGTGACAGCTGCCATCCTGGCGGCATTAACGATAATTCTGACCAGATGCATCCGCCTGGATGGGATGTACAAGGTGATTAACTGGCAGGCCGTGATCCTGATTGCCGGGATACTGCCCATTGTTACAGCGTTGAACAAGACCGGGGCCGCACAGTTGATTTCAGAGGCGCTGGTCCAGGTCATGGGGCCGCTTGGCCCGATCCCGATACTTGCCATCCTCTTTATAGTAACTTCGGCTACCGGCTTATTGTTATCCGCCACCCCTACCGCTGTACTGATAGCACCCATTGCCATTGACACGGCGCTGACCCTTGGTATCTCGCCACAGGCCTTTGCCATGACCGTGGCCATAGCCTGCTGTGCCGGTTTTGCCAGTCCCCTGTCATCCCCTGCCAACATGCTGGTCCAGGAATCCGGGGGCTACAGCTTCCTTGACTTTATTAAAATCGGTATCCCCATGCAGCTGCTTGCCCTGATTGTCACCGTGACAATGGTCTGGGCCTTATATCTTCTTTGAACCTCTTTTAGTCTCAATCCATTTTGTGATTACCCACAAAACTCAGCCATTAACAAGTTCCTGGATCCCCGATAACAACACTCGGGGATGACGTGGTTTACAACTCCGGGGAATAACGAGGCTTGCAACTCCGTTATATTATAACCAATCTTTTGCTGGAGCAGGCTTGCAGCCTGGTCCTCATGTTTATCACAAGGATGTCGTTTGCACAGCAGTTCGCGGATCCGATTACCCTGTTATAAACCCATGGTTCAATCTACAAGATTGAACCAGCTGAATGAGACAAAGATACCTGATTACGCACAAAACTCAGCCATTAACAAATTCCTGGATCCCCGATAACAACATTCGGGGATGACGAGGTTTACAACTCCGGGGGATGACGATGCTTGCAACTCCGTTATATTATAACCAATCAGAGTGCTGCCCACTACGGTATTTCCGAAGTCTTTTATCGGGAGATAAGCGCAGACTTCGATCTATTATTTTTTTGTAACAGAATATTGTAACCTTGGCTGAAAGTTGGCTGAGTTTCATACGTAATCAGATAATTTTAAGGATTGCCCATGCAATGGTTACATAGGCTGCACCGGCTGGAACATTCCGGTGTTGCCGTCTATGTTGATCCCCTGGTCCCTGACTGGTTTGTCCCCTCGTCCCGGATTGATTTTCTCCTCCAGCAAGCCCGGAATGCGGATTCAGCCGCTTCCGCTGTGACAGCGTACTGCCGGCACTGTAATGAAGATCCGGGCCGGGTTACGGGAGAGCTTGACCGGTTGCAGCATCTGCTTGCCGGAAACGAATATAAACCGTATCAGGGCCGTGCCCGTCACCTGCAGCTGAGCGCGTTAAAGGAGATCTGGTTTCACCTGACCGATACCTGTAATCTTTCCTGCCGTCACTGTCTGTTCGGGGCCTCGCCCGGCAAGAGCAAAACCATTGATGCGGATCAACTGCATGCTGCAATAGATGCGGCAGCAGAACTTGGCAGCCACCTTTTTTATTTTACCGGTGGTGAGCCCTTTGTCTATCCGGATTTTTGTCCAACCATAGGCTATGTGCTGGACCAGCACCCGGCCCATCATGTGGTGGTACTGACCAATGGTTTGCTGTTACAGAAAAATCTGGCAGGATTGACCTGTCTGGATATTGACCGTCTGCATCTGCAGGTCAGTCTGGACGGGTTGGAACAGGAGCATGATTTTCTGCGCGGCCGGGGCAGTTACGCGAGCCTGCATAAAAATCTGCAGGCTGCAGCAGAGGCAGGTTTTGCCGTTACCCTCTCCATTGCCGTTAACTCCACTAATGTGGATCAGCTGGAGGAGATAGCACGCCATGCCCACGAAATCGGTGCTGCCGGTCTTCATTTTATGTATCATTTTGTCCGGGGCAAGGGGACGGATGAACAGTTTGCAGACCCGGAGCGGATATTTGCCGGGATTGTCAAAGCTGCATCCCTCTGCCGTGAGCTTGGCCTGGAAATTGATAACCTCGAGGCCTTGAAGGCCCAGGTGTTTGCTGTGCCCGGTACCCGTTTTGACCTGACCAATATGGGCTGGGAATCCCTGGCTGTCGGCCCGGATGCTGCTCTTTATCCGTCACCTGCCCTGATCGGGGTGGAGGAGCTTTCCTGCGGCAGTCTTGCGGACGGGCTTGAGCAGGTGTGGCGACACAGTACGGTCCTGGAGCGCATCCGTTCCCGTTCTCTTGTGGACGTACAGGGCTGGCAGCAGCGTCCTCTCTCCCTGATTACCGGTGGGGGCGATCCCGATCATTCCTGGGTAACAGGGGGCACCCTGGTGGGCAATGATCCCTATCTCATCCTCTATGAAAAACTTGTTCTGCAGCTTATTGTGGAGCAGGCCTGCCGCTATCCGGACCAGGGACTTTTTCGCCTGCGGATGGGTGATGTTCGTCATGACTGTCCGGATACGGAGAACGGTTCGGACGGGTCCGTCAGCCTGACCCACTGCAACTGTGTGGTGTCGCTGGCAGACAACGACGGTCATTCTCCGGTGCGGGAGTTCTATGGTTCTGCAGCACGCAGGGCCAATGAGGAGATCGTCAATCCCTTTGGTCCGGACGCGCAAATCACGAATTTTATCCCCGAGGAGTCAACAGAAAAATCATACGGCTGCGGCAGTCCGGTAAAGGATGCTGCGCCTGAGTCCGGCGAAACCGTGGTAGATCTCGGTTCGGGCAGCGGGGTAGAGTGTTTTCTAGCCGCTGCCGAGGTGGGGAAACATGGTCGGGTGTACGGCATAGACATGACCGATGATATGCTGCGGCTGGCCAGGGCTTCCAAAAAACAGGTTGTGGACAGGCTCGGCTACGATAACGTCGAGTTTCGCAAAGGATTTCTCGAAGATATTCCCCTGGCAGAGCAGAGTGCCGATGTGGTGATTTCAAACTGTGTCATTAACCTCAGTCCGGATAAACGCAGGACCTATCTTGAAATTTTTCGAGTTCTGAAACCCGGCGGCAGGCTGGTGGTCTCGGATGTAGTGACGGATGAAATTGTTGCGGCAGCCATCAGAAATAACAGTAAGTACCGTGGTGAGTGCCTGGGCGGGGCCATGCAGCAGGACGATCTGGTGGCCATGCTTGAGGACTGCGGATTCGGCAGTATTTTTTTTCATAAACGCTATCCGTACCGGGACGTTGAGGGAAACCGGTTTTATTCACTTACCTATGAGGCCAAAAAAGAAGCACCTGCAGGCGTGGAACTCGTGCGAGGTATATATCGAGGACCGCTGCCATGGCTGATGACGGAATCCGGTCTGAGGCTGGAACGGGGCCGGATAACCCTGTTGCCGGCTTTGTCGGCAGAGGAACTGGGTGATCAGCTGTTCATACTTGATGATGCCGGAGCAGTCGTTAATGTGGAGCAGGAACCCTGCTGCTGCGGTATTGCACCGGAAACTGCGGCAGGGGAAGATGAGGCTGAAGCACCGCTGGTGGTGCCGATTCATCGCCACCGGAGCGGCTGCATGGTCTGCGGTTCCGAGCTGCTTTATGACAATGAGGCCGGAGAAAAGAGCTGCCATTTCTGTGGCAGTCGTGAAAAGACGAATACCGAATGCCGAAAAGGACATTTTATCTGTGATGCCTGTCACCAGCAGGAAGGGGTCAAGGTTATTCGGCATATCTGTCTCACGACCCGAGAAAAGGATATGATTGCCCTGCTCACAACCATCCGCAGTCATCCTGCCGTACCCATGCACGGCCCGGAACATCACGGCATGGTTCCGGGGGTGATTCTTGCCGCCTATCGGAACAGTGGCGGAGATATCAGTCGTGAAGTCATTGCCGCCGGTATTGAACGGGGCAGTAATGTACCCGGCGGGGCCTGCGGTTTCTGGGGGTCCTGCGGGGCAGCTATTGGTGCAGGTATTGCTGCCGCTTTGATCCTGGATGCCACGCCCCTGACGCCGAATCCCCGTCAGCAGGCCCAGGAGTTTACGGCAAAAATTCTGGCCGATATTGCCGAGATCACCGGAGGTCGCTGCTGCCAGCGTGAGAGCTGGCTGGCCCTGACCCATACCGCCCTCCTGTCCGAGGAATTTTTCGGTGTCCGGATGCAGATTGAGGCAACCATCCACTGTGACCAGTACCGGAAAAACAGGGAATGTATCCGCAAACAATGTCCGCTCTGGGACGCGCGGGCAAAAAAGCTCCCTGAAATACAGTTAACCATGGTCAGCTGACAGGTAAGGGGTGCACAACATGAAAATCTGGGTGGACGCAGATGCCTGTCCGGTGGTGATGAAAGAGATATTGTTCAAGGCGGCGGATCGTACCGGGATGCTGTTGACTCTGGTTGCGAACCGACCGGTGCGAATACCCCGGTCGCCCTGCATCACCTTTGTTCAGGTTTCGGCAGGATTTGATGTTGCGGATAATGAGATCGTGAAAAGGGTCACAGCAGGAGATCTTGTGATAACAGGCGATATCCCCCTTGCTGCGGAGGTGGTTGAAAAAGGAGGTTTTGTCATCGATTTCCGTGGTGAACTGTATGCAGAGGACAATATTAAAGAGCGTCTGGCCATGCGGGATTTTATGGAGACCCTGCGGGTGAGCGGTATTGAGACCGGCGGCCCGGCACCACTTGGTAAAGCAGACCGCCAGGCCTTTGCCAATCAGCTGGACAGATTATTAGTGAAAGAGAAATAGGGGACAGACCCCAATTAACGACTGGCGAGCACTGCCTGCCAATCATTAATTGGGGTCTGTCCCCTATTTCACTATTTCACCTCTTCCCTTGCAGGCTGTTCATCTTGTCTATCATTTCGGAGCGCAGATCCAGCATCTCTTTTTCAATTTTTGCCAGATCCCGGGGGTTGGTATCAGGATTTCGCATGGCTTCCATGTAGGCAAAACGTTTCTCCATCATTTTTTTCCGAAGATCAGTTGTCTGGTTCATGAATTCCTGCTGCTGATCGGGCGACATCCGGTTCATCATCATGCCGCCCATCATGCCGTCGCAGCCCATACCCCAGCTGTTTTGTCCTCCCATCATGGCACCGTTCATCATACCGCCACCCATCTGCTGCTGCGAAGTAGTGGTGGTTGTTCCATTCTGAGCAATACCGTTACCGGCCATAAGGCCAACTGCCAGCATAGATGCGATAACCGTCATTTTCATTCCCATTTTCATTGTTCTCCCTCCTGCCCGGGGTTGACTCTTTCCTGAGATTTCATTGGCTCTTCTCTGGTATTTTTTTTATTCGTAAGCGTTTATACGCCAAGCACTGCCTGGGTAAATCCTTTCACCAGGCCGACCGGGCCTCCGGCCGTAACAAGTCCGCCGACCATGGCTGCCATCGACCAGAGGCCGATCAGGGCACTGCCTGCAAAAAATGCTGCAATGGTGGACCCGGAGATTCTCTCTTCAACTGTCGGGGTTGCGGTTACGCCGGTGTTAACTCTTGTCCGTGTTGTTTCTGTTGCCTTCATCATTATCTCCTTACATAGAGTGTTTGTTGTTATGGAATTTACGCTCTATAATGCAGACAGCGTGCCACTTGTTCAGCTTATTTTAAAAATTCTTTACAACTCAAAACGTTACGCTTACAGTTAATGTGTTTTAATGTTGTATTGGAGCAACAACTGTCTCAAAACAAGACAGTGAGCCTGGTTGAAAACGATATTAATTGTCCAGTTTTTTGTCACCTGTTCTGAATAAACGCGACCCGGAAGAAGGAAATCTGTCTTTTACCTTTCAGGCAGGGATTTGATTCTTCAACAAGAAGAACCCGTTACAGCGCAGTGGTTTGTAAATGCGTGTCTTTGGCATATATTGTGCATCTTTTCTTTCAAAGGGCGACCAGGATATCATCCGGAAGTGAACAAACAATATATTGATACAGCCGGAGCCTTGAACCTGCACTTTTTTACGGAAAAATTGCCATGAATATACTTCGATCTATTTTACTCTATACACTACTCTTTTTATTTCCGGCATTGCCGATCTCTGTGTATGCTGCTGCTTCAGTACCCCATGAATTAGGTGGTATTAAGCTGGGTGCCGACATAACCGACTATCCACATCTTGAATATGCAAATTTCCTGAAAAATGTAGTAGTCACGGACTGGAACGGCTTTTCCAAGGGAATGATATCCTATGGGATTTGTAAGAATCCGGGAAAAATCGTGAAAATCAGGTTCAAATACAGGGACACCTCCAAGGAATTTTACGAGAGTATATTACAACGCTACAAGAAGAAATTCGGTAAACCAGCCGCCTGGGAAGGGGATGTCTTCGGCATTCACCATGTCTGGAAATGGTCCTTTGTCGACCAGGAGAACAACCGGATTGCACTGGTTATGGAACATAATCTCAAGGATCCCAAAGTGCCGATTGGAACCGTGGTCACCTTTTCCTATCCTGAACGGATAGACCAGGAACGCAATTGCTTTGACAAGGCCCATTCCGGGCACACCCGTAATTTTGACCATTCAAATTGCGGCCCCAACTGCCCCCTGAAAAAGAAAAGTGATTCGGATTCGTTCATGATGCCTGACTGACACTCATACGAAAATCTGATTACGTATGAAACTCAGCCAACTTTCAGCCAAGCTTACAATATTCTGTTATAAATAGAAAAAATAATGGATCGAAGTCTGCGCTTATCTCCCGATAAAGGACCTCGGGAATGACCTTAGTGGGCGGCACTTTGATTGGTTATAATATAACGGTGTTGCAAGCCGCGTCATCCCCGAGTGTTGTTATCGGGGATCCAGGAATTTGTTAATGGCTGAGATTTGTACGTAAGCAGATACGAAAATGGCCTTTACCGGATCGCCATATTTAAAATTGAATCTATATGAATTTTTCTCTAACGGAGTCTCCGGATGAACAATGTTCTGATCCTTTTCATTATGCTGGCAGTTTTTCTGGTACCCTGCAGGTCCTACAGCGCAGGAGAAAAATATGGTTGGAGGTCCGGCGATGACATAGAGACAAAAGAATGGCAGGATGAAAATGGGCCATCGGAAGAACGGACAACCGACTACGGCGGTTATGAAAAATGGGGCAGGAAAAATCGGCAGGGAAGATTTGTTCCACAGGCCAGAGAGAAAGAACTACTGGATCTGCTCCGGCAGCTCGACAGCCCGCAAGGCAATGAAAAACAGATCGGCGGGAAATCTGAAATTCAGAGAAAGATTTTTCTCATACGAAAATTAAGGAAATTTGATGATTGCCGTGCCGAGGAAGCCCTGAAAAAACTCAGTGAGGAAGACTGGTGCGAGGATCGAGGAGGTGATGATCTGGTCTGCGGTCAGTGGATGGCCAAAGAAGGCATGGAAGAGGTAAAGTCTGCAGCCGATCTCAAAAAACTCAACCCGAAAACGGGTCGGGATGAAGAGAAGAAAATTATCACCAAGTATACCACTCATCCTTATATCAATGATTTTGCAGCCCGGAAAATCAAACAATATCTGAAAGAGCAGGCAGCAAGAGATTCCGAATTTTATGCTCTTCTCATGGTTGAAAAATTTCCCCAGGATGCACACTCGGAGATGCTGCTTCGCCGGTACCCGGAACTGGTCCCGGAGTCACTGTCTTTCCTGCTCCAGTCTTCGGATCCTGCCGATGTCTGGTGGGGGGTTAATCTGGCCAGGACAATGGAACGTCCTGATTTTCTGCAGCAATCAACGGAAGTCGCCTTCCAGAAAAAAGGACGCATTGATTACAGCGATACCGAACAGCTGAAAACCATACAAGCCATGGTCCTTGGTTATTGCAGAGACTTTGAAAATCTCGCCGCTCCCTGCTACCGGGCTGCCCTGTACAGCGATTTTCCTGAGACCAGGGAATCAGTGGTCAATGGTATCCGCCGGCCGGATAACCCCGGATTGATCCGGCTCTTCCAGGAGTATTATGATTACCTCAGGCAACATCCCTCTCCGGCCAATGACGGACTGGCCGAGCGGATCAAAAAAAGAATTGTCCTGCCGGAGGGGTCCGGCCAATGAAAAAAATCCTGTGCATATTGCTGGTGGTGCTCTTTTCCGCTGCCTCCGCCCAAGGCAGTTATTGCCAAAACGGCAACAAAGGCTTCAAAAACAGCCGCATCATCAGGAGATACCTGGAAGATCTGGCTGCCGCATCATCGGGATTTGCTGTTGTACGATCCATCGGCACAACAGCAGGGACGGAAACAGAACCCGGTAAACCAGTCACAGCTATTCTCATCTCGAAAAACGTTTCCTGGGGGAACCGGGAAAAACCAACAGTAATCATTACCGGTGCTATCCATGGTAATGAGTGGGCTACTCCTGAAGTCTGTATTGGTATTGCCGAATATCTTCTGCACAACAGGAACAACCCGGAACCTGCCCGCGACGATAAAGGGGCTCTGATCAACCAGACAGCCCTGTCAGGAGATGATGGAAATGAGCAACATATTATTGTTCCGTCGATAAATAGTGTTAAACAGTTGCTTAGTACCATTCAGGTTCTCATAATCCCGGTGCTGAATCCGGAGGGCTATGATTTCAGTTATCTGCCGAAAGGAAGAGCCTCATATTACGATGCCGGCTGGCGGGAAAATCGTCGCCTGTATGATCCGGCAAAAAACGACACTATCTGTTACCGGCAAAACGGGGAGCCCTTTGTCCGGCCTCCCGAGAATGCCGAACACTGTTTTCTCAGTGATTATAATGATGACGGTGAGATAGAAGAAGAAGCCGTCCTTGTTTGTGAAACACGGGACCCAGATGAAATATATCTCTTTCAGCCTGCACTCAGCGTTGTCTCAAAAGAAATATTCAGGGCTATATACGATTCACAAAATCCTGAAAGGGTTTTCTGTGCCTCGCCCCGGCGCAGAATGTGGAAGGCTGAGTGGGCACCGGATGATGAAACTCCCGTCCAAATCGCAAAAGCCAAGGGTGACGGTTATCTGAAA
The DNA here is from genome assembly GCA_015486315.1 of Desulfobulbaceae bacterium. GTDB lineage: Bacteria > Desulfobacterota > Desulfobulbia > Desulfobulbales > Desulfobulbaceae > Desulfobulbus_C. The sequence goes on along the minus strand of WFRY01000443.1, from coordinate 2,811 downwards.
GAGGCCAGGGGGGTCGACCTGAACAGAAATTTTCAGTATCAATGGGATGTTGTCAGGGGACAGGAGCATCTGTTTATCCGGAGTAGATCTTACGGGTCACGGGTATTTAGAGGGCCGCATAAGCTTTCAGAGCCGGAAACCATGGCCATGGAGCAGCTCATTGAGCAGAAAAATATAGTCGCCCTGATCGATTACCATTCCGGTTCGACCCAGGTTCTGTATCCTTATGCATACTCAACCACGGCCCGCCCGCAAGAAAATTTTTTTGGGGGAAAATCAGGTCTCACAGATCTGGAAATTTTTCGTAGGATTTCGGAAACAATCACTGCTCTTCTCAACCGTCATGATCGGGGGGACAAAAGTATTGTAAACTTTACTGCCGCCCAAAACTATAACAACTCAAGTGTGGGCAGCGGGGTGGCCCGCGACTGTTATTACGGCACGGAAAAAATTGCAGCACTTAACATTGAGGTACACGATCGACGATATACTTACGAAGATGAAGAATTCCGCAAAATTGTTCCTGAGATATGCAAAACCAATGTTCCGGGAGCTCTCTGGTTTTTGTTCTGGGCGGCCGGATTAGATGGCAGCAAGGTGCCTGGCCGTTAATCGTTCTTCTGTTGTCGCCGGATCTTCCGGAATGCCGTCCTGTTTTTTTTATCCGCCGAGGACTGCAGTGCAATGTGGCCTGAAGCTAGGATAGGACAATATGGCGAGAGTAGGCGAAGGACTTTACGCATCGTCAACGAGTAACTGGCTTAAGGGGATTAACAGGTCAAGGATGCGCTTCCCAGAGCTCGCGCATGTTGGAGAGGTTGCAGGTTACTAACGTCCCTGCACGGAACCCAAGTTCTTACCGGTGTCCAAGTCCCGCCTAAGTTGTCCGTTAAGGTAAATTCGTGGAACGTGGGAACCCCATTTTTCCGCCCTGTGCAATGCAGGGCAGGCATTACCGTAAGGCGTGCTGTTGGAATGGTGGGATTGAGAGGTCGAAAGAAGCTAAGGCCCTTGGGAAAGCCAGGGGATAGAGTATGGAAAAAGACTCATCACCAAAACAAGTGTTCGGCTGGATACGTGTGAATGGTGTGCTGACGTTCGGCAGGTGTTCCATTGCGAGAGAATCAGGAGAACCCTCTAAGACGGAAAAGCTAGAGACGGCTTCGGCTGGGGCATTCGTCAACTTTGTTCACCCATGGTACACCGTTAGTTGGCGTACAGCAAGGGAACATGTTCGGGGGCTCCAGATGCGTATCGCAAAGGCTGTAAAGGAAAATGATTGGGGCAAGGTGCAAACCCTGCAACGACTACTAACCAACTCGTTCTACGCCAAGCTACTGGCTGTCAAACGGGTTACTTCCAACAAGGGGAAAAACACTCCTGGCGTTGATGGCGTTCTGTGGCGAGACGCCGAAGCCAAATGGCAGGCAGCAGGTAGCCTGTGCCGACGTGGTTATAAGCCACAGCCATTAAGAAGGATATATATCCCGAAGAAGAATGGTAAGAAACGCCCTCTTTCAATACCTACAATGATGGACAGAGCGCAACAAGCCCTGCACAAGCTGGCACTGGCACCAGTGGCCGAAACCCTGGCCGATGGAAACTCCTACGGCTTTCGGGAATTACGCTCCTGTGCAGATGCCATACAGGCAGGATTTAACGCACTGTCAAAGCCCAACTCGGCAACATGGATATTGGAAGCAGATATTAAGGGCTGTTTCGATAATATTTCCATCCGGTGGTTGCTTGACAACGTACCAATGGATAAAACCATTCTTCGCAAATGGCTAACGGCAGGATACATGGAAGACGGCATCATGTATCCTTCTCGTAAAGGAACACCGCAGGGCGGGATTATAAGTCCGACCCTGTCGAATATGGCTCTTGATGGTCTGGAGGATGTCGTTCGTCGTGCAGTCCCCCGTCGAAACCGAGTCAATTTCATCCGTTATGCAGATGACTTTATTATCACCGGCAAATCAAAATATTTGCTGCTCCATAAGGTCAAGCCAGCGGTGGAAGAGTTCCTTGTGAAACGTGGTCTTACTCTTTCCAAAGAGAAGACCATGATAACATACATACGGGATGGATTCACGTTCCTCGGGCAGACTTTCCGTAAAATTGGCAGGAGACTGCACATCAAGCCATCAAAAGAGGGAATCAAAGCCCTCATAGGGAAAGCGGGAACGATAACCAGAAAATACGTCAGCAGTCCGATGGTCATCCTGATCACAAAGCTTAATCAAGTGCTTCGTGGTTGGGCCAACTACCACCGCCATGTGGTTTCATCGGAAGCCTTTTGCCGAGTTGATACCTATGTGTTTGAACAACTCTGGCGAATGCTCAGGAAGCGACATCCAAGGAAATCCAAACGGTGGCTGTACCGGAAATATTGGACAAACACCGAACGGAAACACATCTTTGCTGTCAAATCCATGACCCGAAAGGGCATACTCAAAACCTATGAGGTCTTGCGGGTGGCATCCATCGGAATAAAAAGACACATTAAAATCAAAGCGGCAGCCAACCCTTATAATCCAGCCTTTGCAGAGTACTTCTGGAAAAGAAGGAATAATAAGGAAAGCAGGGTATTACCAGCATTGTCATCAAGAGAATACCGCGCTATGTTGGCATAGGAAGAATTACAGTCGGACAGTTTAATAAGAGCTGTCTTTGGAATGCTTGAGCCGTGTGATGGGAAACTATCACGCACGGTTCTTAGGAGGGAAGGGAGCCGCAAGGCTCCTGCCCTATCCGGTGCCAAAGACAAAAGGAACAATAGATATGTCAGACCCCTTATTTATTAATGAT
>WFRY01000442.1 GCA_015486315.1 Desulfobulbaceae bacterium | reverse complement strand
TCTCTGTGTTATACAAAAAAATTTATCCTCGGAATATCAGCTATATGCCTGCGGTAAATTTTTTCGTATGCCTTGATCTCGAACGAAAATCCTATTAAATCAACAGACTCATAAATAAGTTTTATTTTTTTAAAAGATGAACTCGTAAGGGCTGTTTTTTTATTGTACGTCATTCACGCGCAGGCGGGAACCTGGTTAGTTTGAAAAGTTATGGATCCTTGCTTTTACAGGGATGAACGGTTTTAAAAATTTTTTACGAGGCCATCATAAAAAGGAGTTTTTCAAGATGACGTTACCGGTAATATTAGTCATGGGCGTCCTGGTCCTGGCAATTCTGTTCTTTATTTTTGAATGGGTGCGTGTCGACGTGGTCGGCATTCTTATGATGATTATTTTGCCCCTGCTGGGCCTTGTAACGCCTGAAGAGGCTATCAGCGGGCTTTCAAGTAATGCTGTTGTCTCAATTATAGCCGTTATCATTATTGGTGCAGGTCTCGACAAGACCGGGGCCATGAACTCCCTTGCCAGGGTATTGCTCAAATTTGCGGGCAAAAGCGAGAGCAGGATTATGATTCTCATCTCGGCTACAGTGGCCTTTATTTCAAGTTTTATGCAGAACATCGGCGCAGCCGCCCTGTTTATGCCGGCTGCCAAGCGTATCTGCCGCCAGACCAATATACCGGTCTCCCGTATTCTCATGCCCATGGGATTTTGTGCTATTATCGGTGGTTGTATTACCCTGATCGGATCAAGTCCTCTCATTCTGATGAATGACGTGATGAAGATTTCTGATCCCAATGCTGAACCCTTTGGTCTTTTTTCCGTAACGCCGATCGGCCTGGCCCTGATTGTTGCAGCTCTTATCTATTTTCTTCTTTTTGGTCGTTTTATTCTGCCGGCAGGTGGTGGTGATGAGGCCGGAACCGGTCCCATGTCACAGGAACTTGAGAGGACCTATCAGGATATCGGTAATCTTTTTGAGATAGCGATACCTGAGTCTTTCAACGGACCTCAGAAGCTTGAAGAACTGGAGATCAGGCCGATATTTTTTACCACCATTCTCGGCATCAGCACTCCCAATGGCCCTATAGTTTCATCGCCTGGCTATTCTGATACCATCCAGGGAGGAGATTCTATTATCGTAGAAGGGCCTCCCGACCTGGTTGCAAAAATGGTCCAGTCCTTCGGCTGGGAGGTGAAGGATGATATGGAGGTCTTTGCCGAAAGTTTTTCCCCAAATAATGCCGGTATCATGGAAACCATTATCACACCCAGATCCGAACTGGTGGGGAATACCCTTCGTTCCGTATCATTTCGCAAAAAAAACGGTGTCACTCCGCTGGCTGTATTCCGGGAAGACAAAACTTTTGTTGGTTCTATCTCAACCATGCCGTTGAGGGCCGGTGATGCCCTTCTGCTGCAGGGGCCATGGGAACAGTTTCATTATTTGAAAGAAAGACCAGACCTGGCCTTTACCGAAGAGGTGCAGGGTGAAATTCTCCGTACCGATAAGGTCAAGTTTGCTGTTGGCGGATTATGTCTGGCCCTGGTGTTGATCCTTGGTTTTCATGTCCAGCTTTCCATTGCCCTGCTTGCAGGAGCCATGTTTATGGTGCTGACCAAGGTCCTTTCTATTGATGAGGCATATGAATCAGTGGACTGGATGACCGTTTTCCTGCTCGGTGGGCTTATTCCTCTTGGAATTGCCTTTGAAAAGACAGGTGCTGCCAAGCTGATTGCAGAAACGATCATGGGAGGTTTAGGTGATGTTTCCCCACTGATTCTGTTATCTGTTATCGCTATTCTGACCTCATTTTTTACGCTGGTCGCCTCCAATGTCGGAGCCACGGTTCTGATGGTTCCCCTGGCGATGAACATGGCAGGATCGGCCGGGGCGGATCCGAGGATTGCAGCTCTTGTTGTTGCAGTTGCCTGCTCCAATACCTTTGTTCTGCCTACCCATCAGGTGAATGCACTGATCATGCGTCCGGGAGGATATAAAACAAAAGATTATTTCCGGGCCGGTGCGGGGATGACCATTCTCTACCTCGTGGTGATGATGGCCATGATTGCCGTATTTTATGGAATGTCAGCTTAAATTGTGAACGAATAAGATTTTTTTGCTGTTCCTTGACAATCCATGTAGGAGCCCGGTCCTCTGGGCGATGAGGTTCAACCGGTCCGCTTTTCGCCCAGTGGACCGGGCTTCTGCATAAAAAAGACTTGTTTAAACAGGTTGGTATATTGCCGAATCTAAGTAGTCAGCAGAAAATATTGTATAATAATACAACTTATCAATATTAGGATATAACAAATGAAGATCTTTCCTCTAACTGTTATCGATCTTTTATCACCTGAAACATGGAAGGAGGTAGATATTATTTAATAATAGCGTATCAAGTGCGAGTTGATGGAACAATTGTACTATAAGCACAATTGTTAGACGAAGAGGAATGATTTTAGGTCCTGTCGAGAGATAAATGTCCGGGAGGGATGCAACAATTAATTTTTGTTTTCCGACAGGTTCTAATAACGTGTAAAAGGAGGAATAAAAAATGTTATGCAATAGGTCGGGGAGGCTTGGCCATATACCACACTTGTTTGTTATGGCTATGCTGCTGCTTGCGATTTCCGGTTTTTATTCGCGGGCAATGGCTGTTGAGGATGTACATCAAATGCATGAAGAGGGTAATGCCGAGATTCTACAGATTTTTGGTAAGATCACAAATTTGCATAATGTAGGTGTGGGGGATGTTGATCTTGAGGTTAAAATGAATGGTGTGGCACTGGAGGCTGCAGGTCATGTCGCCGGGCATGGCCATGGTTCCGGCGGGGTATCTACCGAGGCGGATGGTACGTACCAGGCTATGTTCAAGGTGCCTGAGGGAAGTCTTCAGGGGAACGAAATTGAGATAACAAGTGTTAAGTCCAGTTATTCGCCTGCTGACTTCAAGGTCGCGCCTGAGCATATCTCAAGGAATGGATCAGGCGTGGTTGTCAACGCGAATTTCCAGATTAAGCGTAAGGCCGGGCCGGCCTTCTGGATTGCCAGCATAATTTTTATACTGGCATACATACTTATCTCCTTTGAACTCCTTCATAGGACGCTGGCCGCCATGTTAGGTGCAGCCACAATGCTGGTTATCAGTTATACCTTTGGAACATTCAATCCCGAGTATCATATACTTTCTTATGAGTCTGCCATAAATGCCATTGATATGAATGTTATTTTTCTGCTCATGGGTATGATGATAATTGTGGGTATCCTGAAACATACAGGTGTGTTTCAGTGGTGTGCCTACCAGTGCTACCGACTTGCCAGGGGCAATGTTGTTGTGCTTGCCATAATTCTCATGGCATTTACAGCTGTTGCTTCGGCTTTTCTTGATAATGTAACAACCATGCTTCTGCTGACGCCGGTGAGTATCGAGATAGCGCTTTCTCTGGGGATTACCCCCATTGCCCTGTTGCTTCCCGAGGTTCTGGCATCAAATATCGGCGGAACAGCAACGCTTATCGGTGATCCGCCCAATATCATGATAGGTTCGTATGCCGGTTTGACATTTATGGATTTTGTGGTGAATCTTACCCCTGTCTGTGTGGTTGCTTTGGCTGTGCTCTTTGTCTATACCAAGTTTATATACAAAAAGGAGTATTCCAAGGCAAAAATTACAGATATTCAGGCGTTCATTGCACAGCTCAGGGAGGAGTATCAGATTACGGACGGCACCCTCCTTACCGTCGGACTTATAGTCATGTCTATGGTTATAGGCATGTTTTTGACCCATGGCATTCTTCACATGGAGGTATGTATAGCAGCACTTTTTGGAGCAGCCGTGCTGTTTACCTATGGTATTGTAACCAAAAAGATTAACTTGCTTGAACTCATAGAAAAAGATATTGAGTGGACCACGCTTCTCTTTTTCATGTTTTTGTTCATGCTGGTGGGTGCGGTTGAAGAAGCGGGACTGCTGGATGTGGTAGCTGACTGGGTGCTTAATTTGTCACATGGAAATCTTATGACCTCAATATGCCTTATCCTCTGGGTATCGGCTATAATGAGTGCATTTGTTGACAATATTCCCTTTACCGCCACCATGCTTCCTATTGTCGCCTATCTTACACAGGTAATACCTGGAGCGGATTCAGGTGTATTGTGGTGGGCATTGGCATTCGGGGCCTGCTTCGGTGGTAACGGTACAATGATCGGTGCCAGTGCCAACGTTGTAACCATGGGAATCGCGGAATCCGCAGGACACCCCATGAAGTTCGTGGGTTTCATGAAGGTAGCCTTTCCCTATATGATTATAAGTGTTGCCATAGCCAATGTATGGCTGCTGCTTGCTTATTAGTTTATTAAAGATTTGAAGGGATAATATCATGAGTTCAAAAAAAGATATGTTAACCAGATTTCTGTTGCCGTTTGATAATCTTGAATCTTTCAAGGGGACGGCAGCCCTGATGGGTTCCATGGCAAAGGTACTGGAAGACAGGCTGGAAAAGCTAACCCTGCTTCGTGTCATGGAGGGGAGCTATATTGCTCAACACATGGAAAATATTGATGTGAGGGTTGAACATGTGCTCACAGGTGATCTGCTTCGTAAGCTCAGAAAGGAGCATATAAGTAACACCATTGAGCCTGAAATGGAAAAAGCCAGGTCTCTTTTAACGAACAGCGGTGTAGTAACCCCCGTTGATATCGTTATTCAAGACGGGACGCCTGCGGATGTTATTGCTGATACGGCAAATGAACAGAACTATTCCACTATTATAATGCAGCGGAGGGAACTGACCACAGTTGAGGAGATGTTTATGTTCATGGGCAGTGTCACATACAGACTCCTGCACAGGGATCTTCATGCCACTATCTACCTTACAGGTACGGATGCGGAAAGCCGTGATTACAACTCGGCAAACATCCTGATCGCGTTGGATGGTAGTGAACATGCAAATGCCGCGCTGGAAGAGGCTGCAGTGCTGCTGGGAGAATGCAGCACCCTGAAACAGGTTGTCCTCGTGTCAGTGACTGATGTTGCAAGTTACAGGGAAGTATTAGATGGGGGAGAGGCCACTCCTGAAAAGGAAAGTCTGGCTCTGTTGGATGATGCCGCCTCCATGCTGGAAAAAAGTGGTGTGCCCGGTGACAAGATAGTCAAGGTGGCACGTTACGGAAATCATGCTGCGTCCGTCATAGAGGAAGAGGTAACGAACAGGAAGATTGATACTGTTTTTATGGGAAGACGCGGCAGAAGTGCTATTGCCGAATTATTTATCGGCAGTGTCAGTAAAAAAATAATAGATGGCTGTCCTGCTCAGACTATTGCCCTGGTAACTGCAGACTGACTTCTGTTGTAGATAATAAAGTACTCGTGTCGGAGAAAAAACAACGGGGCGGATCGCATAAGCGAATCCGCCCTGTTGAGAATGTTTTCTTACTTTTTATGGATTAGTTTTTATCTGCATTTTTACGGGCAGGGACAGGGATGAAAGTCCCACGTTCACTGACATTAAGTTCTTCCAGAGTGCTGTTGACCAGAACAACCATTTCGTTCAGGACAAAGGTTGGGAAGAATTTTTATTAATAGACATTTGTTTTAATGGAGGCATGTTGTGGAATACGCAGTACCGATGGAAGTCCTGAACCAGGCGGAAAAGTTTGCCTTAGGAATGGATCAGGACAACATCGACGGAATTATCAGTATCGTTGCTGGATCGGCAACTCCGGTTAGCAAGGATTTGCCCGATCCCATTGATTACTTGAAACAGGTTATGTCCGAGCGAGGTTTGCGTAACAAGGATCTAAAGGTCTATATCGGCAGTGCCGGTAATGTCTGCTCAGTGCTTAAGCGGCGCAAGCCGCTTTCCCTGCGGGTGATACGCAATCTGCACACCTATCTGGGTATACCGGCTGAGATTCTTATTCAGCCCTATGACTGCCATTGATGGTTCATGGTGACTGTATGTATGGAAGTATAAGGACTGCTCCGTCTTCCTGATTTCCTGAGCAGAGCGTGCGGGAACCTGTTTTTAAATGTACTCCATCGTAATAAATCTTTTCGTGGTAAGGTGCTGCATGCCCCTTTAAGCATTTAGATGTGGTGCCTTACTGCGAATTGTTGTATCCTCGTTATTTTCTGCTGTTCGGGTTAAAGAGAGAATCCGTATTTTTTTTCTTGACATCCTTGCGCAAAGCAGCGGCTTACTCTCCCCGTCTTACAACGCTGAACACCACTCTTTTCAACTGATTTACGGATAACAAAAAGATGAGTTTTTTTTCAAAGAATGAATCAGGCCCTAAAAAGTCCGCTCCCGCTGAGACACTCAATTCCCACCAACTGTCCGAACTGAAATCGAGGGCTGCCGGCACCGACCTGCCGCCCTATGTTGCCAAACAGGTGACCGATGAACTGGACCGTCTGGAAAAAACCGATCCTGTTGCGGCTGAATTTTCCATAGGAATAAACTATATAGAACTGCTTCTCTCTTTGCCGTGGTTCAAAGAGACCAGGGATAATCTTGACCTTGCCCGGGCAGAGCTCATCATGGCCTCACATCATTACGGCCTTGATGCGGTCAAAGAGCGGGTTCTGGAGTTTCTCGCTGCCAAGACCCTGAAGAAACTTGAGAAATCAAGAATTCTGATTGTTGATGATGAGCAGGTTGCCCGGGAAAATATGGAGCTGTACTTCAAGAGTCTGGGCCAAAACGTGCTGACAGCGGCGAACGGGGTTGAAGCCTTGGAGCAGGTTGAGCACAGCGACCATATTGATGTGCTGATAACCGATCTTAAAATGGACAAGATGGATGGTCTTACCCTGATTGAGAAGGTTGCCAAACTTTCCCCGGAGACCAATGTCATCATGGTGACCGGTTATGCAACGGTGTCCAATGCCGTGGATGCAATGCGCAAGGGAGCAACTCATTACCTGTCCAAACCTGTCCAGCTCGATGAATTGAAGAGTACTGTAGAGGAAGTACTGCACAAGCAGAAAAAACTGCAGATAAGCCAGGGGCCTGTTCTCTGTTTTTCAGGCCCCCCGGGTACAGGAAAGACATCCATTGGTCAGTCCGTTGCCACCTCGCTTGGTCGTGAGTTTATTCGTCTGTCCATGGCGGGTTTGCGGGATGAGGCTGAAATCCGCGGCCATCGCCGGACCTATGTCGGTGCCATGCCCGGCCGTATCATAAGTGAAATTAAACGAATCGGGGTAACCAACCCCTGTTTCATGCTCGATGAAATTGACAAGATAGGGCAGGATTTTCGGGGAGATCCAGCCTCGGTCCTGCTTGAAGTTCTTGATCCGGAGCAGAACAGGAACTTTGTTGATCATTATCTTGATATTCCCTTTGATCTGTCAGGGGTGCTTTTCATTGCCACGGCAAATGATATCAGCAGGCTGCCCGGGCCCCTGCTTGACCGGTTGGAGGTTATTGAGTTTTCCAGCTATTCCTTTCAGGAAAAGCAGGTGATTGCCAGAAAATATCTTTTGCCGAAACAGTTGGATGCGCACGGGTTGACGGATATTAAACCGGAAATCAGCGATGATGCCCTGGGCAAGCTGATTATAGACTATACCAGAGAGTCCGGAGTCCGGGGGTTGAACCGTGAAGTCAGCACCCTGTGTCGTAAACTTGCCTTGAAGTTTCTCCAGGGTGGCGAGGAAAAATCCCTGCCGGTCGTGGATGAGGCTGCTATTACCTCCCTGCTGGGCCCACGAAAATTTCGTCAGGAAGCTGCCGAAGGAGAGGATAAGGTAGGCGTTGTTACCAGCCTGGTCTGGACGCAGTTCGGCGGCCAGATTATGTTTATTGAAGCCCTGTCCATGCGAGGCAGTACCAATCTGATACTTACCGGATCTCTTGGTGAAGTTCTGCGTGAATCCGCCCAGACTGCGCTCAGTTATATCCGGAGCCATGCCGAAGACCTGGGGATTCCAGCCGATTTTTATGATCATTCCGACATTCATATTCACCTTCCTGCAGGCGCTGTCTCCAAGGACGGTCCTTCTGCAGGTGTTGCCATAGCCGTTGCCCTGATCTCCCTGCTGACGGATCGTCCGGTTCACCGCAATGTTTCAATTACCGGCGAGATGACCCTTACCGGTCAGGTCCTGCCTGTGGGCGGAATCCGGGAAAAATTACTGGCAGGTGTTCGTACCGGCTGTACAAAGGTTGTATTACCGGCAAAAAATCAGGAAGATGTTGCCTCGTTGACCGAAGACGTTACAGGCCATCTTGAACTCGTGTATGTGGATACGCTTGATCAGGCAATTCCGCAGATGCTCGTATAGCCTTTTGCCTTAAAAGATGATGGCACCGCGGCAGGAGAGTATCTCCTGCCGCTTTTTTCCTCTCTTATTAAGATGTTGTAAAAATATTCGCTGGAGCAGGCTTCCCGCTGGAGCAGGCTTGCAGCCTGGTCCTCATGTTTATGACAAAGTTGTCGTTTGCAAAATAGTTCAAGGAATCCGCCTGATTTGTTATAAAGCCATGATTCAATCTACAAGATTGAACCAGCCGAGAGCATGGATCCTCGATAACAACATTCGGGGATGAACGGATTAAGAAATTTTACGAATCCACCATATGTTACATTTTGTTACACAGTTTCATCCCTGCAACGTTTCACCCTTTTTTCTGTAGTTTTCTTATCTCTGATATCCAAAAAGATACTTATTTTCAAGCTGTTATATAGTAAATCCATCCCACCGCGCTAACCGGACCACACCCGGCCCCCCGTGTTGCAATCCAGGAATTGTTTCAGGCTGCAACAGTTGGCTGCCTGATAAGAGGAGCTTGTTTTTCCATCTCCCTTCGTTTTCCAGATAACATCCTGTTTTAACATGTATAAACTAAAAAGTTATTTTTTGGCACACTACGTGCAACGTTTAGGGAAAAGAGACAATGTAACGTATTTACGAACAAAATATAG
>WFRY01000441.1 GCA_015486315.1 Desulfobulbaceae bacterium | reverse complement strand
GGTCTGCCAGGCAGCCTTCATGGCTATACCTTTGATCACCATTTCCCGGATGGTATCATCAAAATATCCTGCCCGGCCTTCGCGGTCCTTGATCCCGGTGAGCATGGTAAAAGGGCCGGTTACCTGACCTTTGACCGCAGCAAGATTATCCCGGGTGCCGATAGTTTCGGCAAATTGGTACAGTCCTTCGGCCCGGTCTCGGCTTACCTGGAAACGGGAGGTCATTAATGCAGCAGGATTTTCCAGTACCGCCATATACTCTTCAAAAAAGGCCAGCATATTTTCTGCAAAATCAGGGCTGCTGATGTCAAAGAGAATGCGGCCTTCAGGATCAGTCAAATCTTCTTCCGTTATACAGGGGATACCCTCGGCAAACTGGGGCATCATCTGTTCGTATGGATTGCTGGGGAGCTGAGGCCAGAGAGGGATCTCAGGGGTGGCAGAAAAAATCCAGTCAAGGGCTTCCCGGTGATCGGCCAATGGAAGCGAGCCTATCAGCACAGGCAATCCGTCTGCGGAAAATGTCATGGTCATAATAAAACCTCAAACATAACGTAACTACAAAGGCACGAAAATAGAGGATTTCCATTATTGGTAATCCTCTGTTTTCGTGCCTTTGGAAAAAAATATTTTAATAAGGTCGGTTGACGATCTCGTAAAGACAGGAAAAATAGAGTTTTTACGGGTTCATCACCTGGACGTTTGCAAAATTAATCAATTATAATTAGTGCGAAGCGGTACTGATGTCAATTTTTTTCAAGCAGGGCCACGGATTCAATGTGGTGGGTCTGGGAAAACATATCCACGGGAATAAGTTTTTTAATCTTGTATCCATGCCTTCCTATGGTGGAAAGGTCCCGGGCCAGCGTAGCAGGGTCACAGGATATATAGATTATCTGTCGGGACTTGAGGTTATGCAGGAGAACAGCGGCATTGCCGATACCCCGACGCGGCGGGTCCAGGATGATAATGTCCACCTGTTGTTGATTCTGCACCAGTTCCCGCAGCGCGTTGTGGACATCAGCTGCAAAAAAGCTGCAGACGACTCCATTGGCATCCGCATTCTGTTTTGCCATGCTGATACTTGCCCGGTTGTATTCGATCCCGGTAACGGCAGCCCCCTGCATGGCCAGGGGAAGAGAAAAATTACCTGTTCCACAGTACAGATCAAGAACCCTCTGATGGCGGACATCTCCGGCAAGTCGGCAGACCAGCTGCACCAACTGTTCATTCTGTTCGGCATTGACTTGGGAAAAACAGGCGGCTGTCCAGGAAAGAGAACAGCTTTTTCTGCGATCCGGCAGAATGAATTTCTGTGCCAGAAGGGCAGGTGGCTGTGCCGGGACAAGCTGAGAAAACTTTTTTCCTGCTTTATATCCGATCACGTCAAGAGAAGAACATGCTGCAATGGTCTGAACAATAGCGGCGGAAGGTGGTTTTTTATCAGTGAGCACAAGTACCAGAGTGATTGTCTGGTCAAGGGGGGACAGGAGCAGTTCTATTTCATTACAGTTTACCAACTCCCTCAGGCATGCCGTATTTCGTAGCTCAATAAGCGCATCATTGACAGCCTCTGCAGCCACAGGGCAGTTGCTGACAGCAACAAAATCATTGGTTTTTTTTCTGAAGAAACCAGGTTGTCCGTTTTGATCAACTTTCAGCCGCAGGCGGCAGCGATATCCCCATTGCTCGGGAGAGGGAACAGTATCCTGCACTCCTTCATCAGGCAGTAACACCTTTGCCCGTACCATTGCCTCCTGAACAATATTTTTTTTAATAATCAGCTGGGACCGGTAATCCGTGTGCTGCAGGTCACATCCCCCACATTCGCCGTAATGGACACATTTCGGTTGCATTCGTTGCGGGGAAGGGGAGAGAACTTCAAGGAGTTCACCTTCTGCATAGCCGGAAAAATCTTTTCTGATCTGAACGCGGACCGACTCGCCGGGCAGGACAAAATCAGTCATGACCACTTTGCCGTTATCCAGACGGGCAAGTCCTTTGCCGCCTGCGACAATTTTCTCGATTGTAACAATATGTTCCATTTGCACACAGTAGCAGTTTAATGATAGTGTTATCAAGGTCTCAAATTTTTCATGGCATTCCGCCTGGAGAATGAGTCGTATATTTGAAAGCAAAATTTATCATTTTATGTCCAATATAAAATCAGCGGAAGTGTTAGTTGTTGATGATGAACAGGTACACCGGTACATGCTCTGTTCCATGCTTGAGGAATGGGGCTGGTCGTGCCGGGAGGCTGATGACGGTGTGACGGCAGTGGAGGCTGTCCGGCAGCAGCCTTTTGATGCTGTTCTCATGGATGTCCGGATGACGAATATGGACGGTATGGAGGCGTTACGGGAGATTCACGCCGTCAATCCAGCCATCCCGGTGATAATAATGACCGCATATTCCTCTGTTGATTCCGCGGTTGAGGCCATTAAACAGGGGGCACATGATTACCTGACCAAACCGCTGGATTTTGATCGTCTTCGTGAAACACTTGAGATTGCCATGGGCCATCGGCGGCAACCGGAGACTTCAGGGCTGCAGGGAGAGCCGTTTGGTGAGAACGGACGGATAATCGGGTCTTCACCGGCCATGCATGTCTTGTGGGAAATGATCATCCAGGTGGCACCCACCGAGGCAACCGTGCTTATTAACGGGGAATCCGGCACCGGTAAAGAGCTGGTTTCCTCGGCACTCCATCATAAAAGCCTGCGTGCCGACGGACCCTTTATCAAGGTAAACTGTGCTGCACTGTCTGAGAACCTGCTGGAATCCGAGCTCTTCGGGCATGAGAAGGGGGCCTTTACCGGAGCGGACCGCAGGAGGGACGGGCGTTTTGTCCAGGCCCAGGGTGGAACCCTCTTTTTAGACGAGATCGGCGAGACCTCACCGGCCATGCAGGCAAAACTGCTGCGAGTCCTGCAGGAATATGAACTGCAGCGGGTTGGCGGGCAGGAGACTCTTACCGTGGATGCCCGCATTGTGACCGCTACCAATCGTGATCTTGAAAACGAGGTGCGGGCAGGACGATTTCGGGAGGATCTGTTTTATCGTTTAAATGTGGTCGTGCTCGATGTACCACCCCTGCGTGAGCGGGATGGTGATATTCCCCTGCTTGCCGACTTTTTTCTCCATCGGTTTGCCGGGCGTAATAATCGAACGGTACAGGGAATTACCCCGGAATGTATGGATGTGCTGAACCGCTATGCCTGGCCGGGTAATGTGCGGGAGCTGGAAAATGCCATTGAGCGGGGTGTGATCCTGATGCGGGGTGAGTACCTCGACGTTGCCGGACTGCCCATTGCTATCCAGCGTTGGGCGGGTATGCATCCACAGCAGGAAACGGAACAGCCCTCTACCCTCAAGGAGGCAGAGCAGCTGCTGATTGTCAAAACGCTTGCTGAAACCGGCGGCAATCGCAGCGAGGCGGCCAGACGACTGCAGATTACGAGGAAAACCCTGCTCAATAAATTAAAGAAATATGGGCTGGATCAGAGAGAATAAGAGTAATCTCAAAATAAATAACTCTTGTTTCCTGCTGTTGACGAT
>WFRY01000440.1 GCA_015486315.1 Desulfobulbaceae bacterium | reverse complement strand
GTTTTTCCTGTAGAGATGAATTTATTCGCCCCTGCAGGGAGCAATGAAAATCGTCGGGGTTGAAAAAAATTTCAACCTTCGCTGTGACCGCCGGCCATGTCAGCCAGCAGCTGCAGCTGTGCAAGCAGAGCAACAACCGCTGTATCCACGTGGAGGATCCTTCGGCCCATGGAAAAACCGGCAAACCCCTGCTGGACAAAGCACTGCAGTTCAAAATCATTCCAGCCTCCCTCCGGCCCCACGGCAAGCAGTATTCCCGAATTTTCTTTTGCCTCTCCCGGGTAGACATCGGGCAGGGTTGCTGGTATTTCAGGATGTGCAACTATCCCCTGCCCGTTCAGGGTCGGTACCACATCCTCCACAAAGGGCTTGAAACGGTGATGAATAACGACTTCCGGCAGCCGGGTATCCATGGCCTGTTCCAATCCTTCCAGCAGCAGGGTTTGTATTTTTTCAGGTTTGAGAACCGGGGAGTGAAAAAAAGATTTTTCCACCCTGGCCGACCGGATGAGATGAAAACGGCGCACACCAAAGACCGTGCCCTGTTTAAGAATCCGCTGCAGCATAATGGGCCGGGGCAGAGCCAGGATTAACTCCACCCGACCCGGGGGCGGCGGGTCCTGATCCAGTCGGATTTTAAGTTCAAGCTCAAGCCCGTCCCGGGATATGATTTTCCCCCGCCCTATTTTCCCATTGATCATACCGATACGCAGGGTATCTCCAGGCTCAAGCCCGAGCACAGACCGAATATGCTCTGCCCGCCTGCCGGTCAGCATCAGTCGATCTCCGGAACACTCATTTTCGGCAAAAAGAACAAGATTCATGGCACGTTTGAGGTAAGCGCTTTATTAACTACACTATTAACGTAACTTCCTAATAAACAGTGGTAAAATGCCTGGATCCCCGATAACTACATTCGGGGATGACGATCGTAATTGCCTGCAGCTCCGTCATCCTGGCATGTTGTCAGCCGGGATCCAAAGTAACCAGCATGGCTGGACCAAAATTCCGGACACAGCCACAACGAACCATGAAAGAAGCCACAAACATCATAGCCAGAGAAGGCACTTTCATATAAAGATACGGCAATGTGTCACTCCTTATTGAGAAGTTACCTATTAACCTGATAACACCTCGGAATGTAAGCGTTTCAGGAACGCCCTGCTGTGCGTGATCAAGGTACCCGATAATACTCCTGTATATCTGGGGACTTGAGCGCATGCAGCAGGGTGTTCATGGAGCGCTTACCGTTTGACAATAGTAAAGGAATGCGGGATAATCAACCCTGCATACAATGTTCTGCCTAACCGGCATGGCCGGACCAGGTTTATCGGCCTCAACAAAGAAGCGTAGACTTCAAAACATGAAAGGTACTCACTCCGGCAGGCACTGACAGTTCTCCTGCCGGACTATACAGTCTCTATGATTCTGGTCTATAATTTTTTCCTCACCCTTTCCTGCCTGATTCTTCTGCCCCTGATTGTCCCTGTTGTCCTGGTACGAAAAAAATACCGGGGCAGGACACTGGAACGGTTGGGATTTCGATGCGGCAGAATAAAAAACCGGCGTACCAGCCGATCAGCCACAGGGCTTACAATCTGGGTTCATGCCCTGTCCGTCGGCGAGGTAACCTCCGCCCTGCCGCTGGTCAGGGCGATCCGGGACGATATGGACGGGGTTGAGATCATTTTCAGCGCCGCAACCCGCAGCGGCAAACAACTTGCCGACACCATTATAGCCCCCCATGTCGACCTTATCTGCTTCAGCCCCCTTGACCTCCGGTTTGCAGTACAGCGCTATGTTGCAGCAATCAAGCCCGACCTGTTCATCCTGGTGGAAACTGATTTCTGGCCGAACTGGCTCTGGTCCCTGAACAGGAAAAAAATCCCCGCCCTGCTGGTTAACGGCAGGATATCTGAAAAATCTTTTGCATTGTATACCCGTTTCTCTTTCCTTTTCAAGCCCATGTTTCAACACTTCAACCTGCTCTCCATGCAGACTGCAGCTGATGCGGAAAAGATGATTGATCTTGGAGTACATGCAGATCAGGTTATCACGCTGGGCAACCTCAAATACGACATGGATACAGCTGATTCATCGTCAAACACAATCAACAGGCCGGCTTTAGACATTGCTGAAAAGCAAAAAATATGGGTTTGCGGTTCAACTCATGCCGGAGAGGAAACAATCCTGTTTTCCGCCTTTGCCCGGCTTGCTGCTGAAACAGATCTTTTCCTCATTCTGGCACCTCGGGATATAGACCGGGCCGACGAACTTACAGACCTGGCCCGACAGTATAATCTCCGGCCCGGAAAGAGGACGGAAAGCCCGGGTAAAGGCGGCAATGTCCTTATCCTTGATACCATAGGTGAGCTTGCCTCCTGTTACCACCTTGCACACCTGGCCTTTGTCGGCGGAAGCCTTGTGAGCCGGGGCGGACATAACCCGATAGAACCGGCGGCCTGTGCAGTGCCGGTTCTATTCGGCCCTCATATGGACGATTTTTCAGAAATTGCCCGCGATCTCATAACCTGCGGCGGAGCAGAAGCCGTCACGGCTGAAACACTGGTCAAGACTGCATCTGGAATACTGAATAACAAAAATGTCCATGCAGCAATGGCACGCAATGCCGCAGATCTTGTCAACCGCCATCGAGGCGGTATGACCCGCCACCTGCAGGCAATACATAAACTGCTGGAGAATTAGGTGTGGTTTCCTTCTGACAGGGCTCAGCAGTGTATCAGATGGTGCAGTCATAATATCCTGATCCCCGTCACCATCTGTAGTTGTACAGGGACCATCACCGGACGCCTGTATCCCTCTGTTTTCTCTCAAGCATCGTTATCTGCACTCCTTGTCCTGCTGGGCGTTACCGCAATCACGCTCTCTTTTCAACAAAAACAGGCGGCCCTGTTCCTGTGCCTGCCCCTGTTTTTTCTCATCAGCCACCTCAATACCACCCGGCACCTGCAACGACCACTGGCACCTGGACATATATCCACCCTGCTCGACAGACAACAGTATGTAACCCTGGTCGGCACCCTGGCAACCATGGTTGAACACACCGGGCAAAAATCCCGCTTTGAAATTGAAGCACGGGAAGTGCTGATGCATAACGGACAGCACAAATGGCTGCCCGTGCACGGCCGGATACGGTTATCCATTCGCGGTAAGATACAGTACCTGCAGCCGGGCATGTCCCTTATGATCCTGGCAAAGATCGGCCGGATAACAAATTTTAAAACACCAGGTGCCTTTGATTATAAAGGATACATGGCGGCCAAAAATATTTATGTAAACGGCTGGATCAAGGACAGGCAGAGTATTCTTCAGATGCAGGATCAGACACAGACGCGTCTGCAGCAACTCAGGTACCTGCCGGAACAGATCAGGCAAAGCGTTGCCGTCTTTCTCAGCCAAAGGCTCAACAAAAATATTTCCGGCCTGTACCAGGCATTACTGGTCGGCAGTCGGGCGGAGGTCGGCCCGGACGTCCTGGAACGGTTTAAGATTACAGGCACCATGCATTTACTTGCCATATCAGGAATTCATATGGGCCTGCTCGGCCTGATGATCGGCACCCTGCTCAACTGGCTGCTCAGACGTTCTCAATGGCTGCTGCTCCATTTCCATGTCCCCAGCCTGGCCCTGTTCGGCACCCTGCCGATTCTCCTTGTTTATGCCCTTATTGCCGGTATGAATACACCTGTTCTGCGGGCCCTGATCATGGCTGCCATCCTGCTGTCAGCGGTCCTCCTGCGCAGACAGCACAGCCTGCTCCACCTGGTGGCGGCAGCGGCCCTGATTCTACTGCTGTTTAATCCGCTTGTCCTGTTTACCGTTTCTTTCCAACTCTCCTTTGCAGCGGTCACAACCCTTGCCCTTTTTTTCCCCGAAATCACAGAACCTGCTCACGCAAAGAAGCCCGACCCCGGCAAGACAGAAAGTCTTATCCTCTACGCACGACTGGCCCTGCTGATTTCCATTACGGCAACACTTGGCACGCTGCCTTTCATGCTCTATCACTTTAACCGATTCTCCCTGGTCGGACCGGTTATGAACCTGTTGCTTGAGCCTCTTCTCTGTTTCTGGGCACTTCCCTGGGGGCTTGCCGCTATTCCCCTGATGTTCGCCGCTCCTCAGATGGCTGTCGGGCTGCTTAAGATAGGTGGTATCGGAATTACGGCCGGACAATCTCTCACATCCCTGGGCGCCTCCATTCCCTTTGCCTCCCTGTGGACCATCACCCCAAGCATCCCGGAGATATGCCTGTATGGTGTCCTCTTCCTGCTCTGGCGCTTCTCTTCCCAAGCCGGTCCTGCTAAAAAAATTATTCTGCTGGGGGGGCTGCTGCTGGCGGCCCACTTTACAAAAGGCATCTGGTTTCCGGAAAAACCGGCCTTAAGCCGGATAAGCTATCTTGATGTCGGCCAGGGAAGCTCAACCTTCATGCACCTGCCCGATGGTTCGCGTATCCTGCTCGACGGGGGCGGTTCCAGAAGCAGCAATTTTAATGTCGGAGAACGAATCATAGCACCCTTTCTCCGGCATCAGCGAATCTGGCGACTGGACCTGGCCGTTATCACTCATCCGCATAGTGACCACTTCAGCGGTATGGATTTCATTTTCAAACATTTTCAGCCGAACACACTCTATATCAACGGCGACCGGCGCGGCGAAGGAAACTATTCGGAAATCATTGAACAGGCACGACAACAGGGGATTAAGATTACAGTTCCTGAGGCAGGACAGGATATTGTCCGGGGCAGAGACTTTCGATTTACTGTCCTGGGAATGAACGGACTGCCCGTTCAGCACGATGCCCAGGTCAACGACAGAGGCCTGGTCTTGAAATACACGCATGGGGAACGGGCCTTTCTCTTTCCGGCAGATATCAGCACACGAAGTGAAGCAGTGCTTGTCGACAACAGAGCAAACCTTACAGCTGATGTACTGCTTGCCGCCCACCACGGCAGCGCGACGTCAAACAGTTCGTCATTTCTGGCTGCAGTCAACCCGTCAATAATAGTTGTGTCTGCAGGAAAAAATGGTCAGGCCCATTATCCTGCACCGGAAAACCTTGCCATCTGGAAACAGAAAAAGATCCGGATATATATTACCAGAGACCAGGGAACCGTAACCTGCTCCACGGACGGCAATGTATTGAAGTGCAGCGGGTTCTCAGCCCTTTAAATCTCGGTAAAATCCGTCGGCGGTTTACGCAGGAATTTTACAAACTTCTGTTTCTCAATACAGTTTATGTAAGCATCCTCGGGACTGATTTTTTTCTTCTCCAGCAGTTCCATAATGGCGTCATCTACCGTCTGCATACCGTATTTTTTACCGGTCTGCATGACAGATGGAATCTGATAGGTTTTTGACTCGCGAATCAGGTTTCGGACAGCAGGTGTACAGATCAAAATTTCCAGGGCAGCCACACGCCCCTTGATATCAACACGCTTGAACAGGGCCTGGGAAACAACGGCCTTGAGTGCATCAGCCAGAGTGGAACGAACCTGGCCCTGCTGTTCTGCCGGGAAAATTTCTACGACGCGGTCAACTGTCTTCATGGCGTTCATGGTATGCAGGGTGCCGAACACCAGATGACCGGTCATGGAGGCCTCCATGGCCAGGGAAATGGTTTCCAGGTCACGCAGCTCACCGACCATGATAATATCGGGGTCCTCACGAAGAGCCCCACGTAAGGCAGCTGTAAAACTCTTGGTATGGGTGCCGACCTCACGGTGGTTGATGATACAGTTCTGACTCCTGTGCACAAACTCGATGGGATCCTCAATGGTCAGAATATGATCACTTCTGGTCCGGTTCGCCTCGTCTACAATTGCTGCCAGGGTCGTAGATTTACCGGAACCGGTCGGTCCGGTCACCAGCACCAGTCCCTTGGGCAGGCTTGCCAGCTTGGAGATAACTTTGGGCAGGCCCAGCTGGTCACAGGTAAGAATATCACTGGGGATTTCACGAAATACCGCACCTATACCGTACTTCTGCTCAAAAAAGTTACAACGGTAACGGGCAAGACCCGGGATCTCATAACCAAAATCCATGTCCCCGGTTTCTTCAAAAATCTTAATCTTGTCTTCCGGGCAGATCTCGTAAAGCATCGACTTCAGGGTCTCATTATCCATGGACTTGAACTTAACCCGTTCAATATCACCACGAATACGCAGCACCGGCTGCTGACCTGCAATCATATGAAGGTCGGATGCCCCCTCATCGTTCATAAGCTTGAAAAATGCATCTATCTGCGCCATTCTTTTCTCTCCTTTTGCCTGTGGACAGACCTGAACCCCGGAATCCTTTTATTCCTCTATAAATTGTATACTATCATGTCCGCTGTTGTCATGTCAGGTCAAAATACCACAGTCTTACGAATATAGCTGACAATCTCGTCTATTTCATCCATAATTTCAAAGAGTCCCAGATCGTCCTCTGCAATTTTCCCGTTGCCGAGCAGCTGTTCGCGAAGCCAGTCTACAAGGCCGGTCCAGTAGGATGAGCCGACCAGAATAATTGGAAAAGGTTTGATTTTTCTGGTCTGGATCAGGGTCAGGGATTCAAAAAGTTCATCCATGGAACCAAAGCCGCCCGGCATGCAGATAAATCCCATGGAGTATTTCATAAACATGACTTTACGCACAAAAAAATAACGGAAGTCAAGCGGCAGGTTAACATAAGGATTTCCCTCCTGCTCATGTGGTAGATCAATATTGAGCCCAATGGACAACCCCTCCGCATCGGTCGCGCCCCGGTTGGCGGCCTCCATTATTCCCGGGCCACCGCCGGTGACAATTCCATACCCATGTTCCGACAGCTGCCTGGCGATTTCGCGTGCCATGACATAATCCGGATGGTCTTCATGGGTTCTGGCTGACCCGTAAATTGTCACCGATGGTCTTTTAACGCTGGACAGAGTATCAAAACCTTCTACAAACTCGGCCATTATCCTGAACATTCTCCAGGAATCACCACTGCTCATACTGTTAAGGCAGTATTGATTATTATGTCTGGCCTGTATTCTATACTTTGAAGTCATTGTTTATCTCCGGTAAAACAGCATTAGCAGTTCAATTTTCTTAACCTGGCCAGTGCCTCTTTTTTACGGCTGTCGGAACTGTTTTTCAGACTCTCAAGGCGTTGATAGCTCTGTATTGCCCGACTGATCCGACCAAGATTCTCATATATCCGCCCACGAAGCAGAATTGCCCGGTCATGATTACGTTTTATGCGCAGTGCAGTTCTAACAGCTGACAGGGCCTCAACATTTTCCCCAAGATGAGAGAGAGCAGAGGCCAGGCGAAAATAATGTTCTGCATTGTCTTCATCCATGAACACAGCTCTATTGCACAGACTTAAACCGACCTCGGCTCCTTCATCTTCGAGAACATACAGCAGGCCGAGCATACTCTGAGAGTCTGCATTTCCCGGATGGAGCTGCAGGGAGCGCTGCAGACTCTCAATGGCTTCACGATTACGACCAGCCCCCATGCAGGCCTCTCCCATAATCCGAAAAAACATAAACTCTTCAGGCAAACCTTTAATTTCCTGCCACCGCTTAAGGAGCATAACAGCATTATCATACTGCTCGACCAGACAATACAGTCTGCCAAGTTGCAGATAGAGTTCCAGTGAAGCCTCCTGTACATGATCCGGACACCGGACGGCCTGTTCAAAACAGCTCACGGCCTGCATGTTCAACCCCAGTAATCGGCAGCTCATCCCCTTGTTCACCAGGGCCATATGGTTTACAGGATCAGTGGCAAGTACCTGGGTAAAACAATCAATAGCCTGCCGGTGCCGGTTTACTTCAGCAAGGGCTACGCCAAGACTGTTGAGCAGGTTGACATCCCCGGGATGCATCCGCAGCCCGGCTCGATACTCCCTGATGGCCTGTTTATAATTTCCTTCGTCAAAATATAGATCACCACTGACGTTTAAACTGAGAAAATCAAATCCTACCAGCGCACCAGTACCGTAAAAGCTGCCGTGCAATATCGCCTTACGGCAATTCCCGACCGATTCAATTTTACTCGTCCCGTCGGACGGCCAGTGGGTATGCCCCATGGCAACGGACCGATTGGTGCGGGTTTCAATGTACTCGGCCAGCGTGCCGACCTCTCTTGCCGTACGGGCTGCCGAGTAGTCAGGCAATAAGACCAACAGCTGACCGGCAGTCAGTTGGACACTGTAGCTCTCATCGGGCAGCAGCGATACACATTCCAACAGTTCTTCATCGCCGGGACGCTCGAATGAGATTAATACCAGGCCAAACCGGTTCAGCCCGGACCATCGGCGCTGAAATTTTCGGAGGATCGGGGATGGGGGCAAAGCCAGTGGATGCTGATCGCGCTTCTGTAAAAATTCGGCATCACAAAGGCTGTAAGGACCGCGCCGTTCCGCTTCGATAAGGGCATTCCAGCAGTCATGAAAGGTGTTTTCCGGAGATTGTTCTCCGGCCAGGCAGGAAAACCCGACATGGACCCGGTACACCTCTTCACGCTTCAGGCGGGAAATCAGGCGATGGGAAAAGTCAAGGGCCGTTCTTCGGTCACATTTCCGACTGACACAACCAAAAACGCCCTGACCAAAATAGAAAAGCGGCTCTGAAATAACAGCCTCCAGCAGTGATGCCAGCTGGTTTACTTTCTGATAGCCCCCGGCAATGGAGCGTTTTCGTGATACAGTTGCAATTAAAAAGAGAGATTTCCAGCACGAGCTGCCGGACAGCACCAGTGCAAGCGCACGCTGATTATAGAGCCCTGTACCGGGGTCGGTATAGATCCGTCTGATCTGAAAAAAATGGTCCAGAATCTGTTTCTGCAGCTCTGACAACCATTGAGGATCCATCTTAACGAGCAGGGCCGGATCAACATCATAAACCACAACATCCACAGCAATCTGCTTCGTTACAGCAAGGGGAATAACCAGCATACCGCCACGAACAAAAGGGGAACTCCCTTTCCTTTCCGCCCTCAAAATCTCCTGCTGCCGAGGGCTGAACGTATGAACACAGGGATAAGAATCATGAAGCCGGAACCCGACAGCCGCCTTGATCGGTAATAGATTCTCTACCTCACGTAAGAGCTGATCGTGGAGAATAAGGGCATCAAAATGGTTAAATCCTGGTTCGTTATCAGAAAAAATCGGCATCATGGTCGGCGTCCCTCATGCCCCGGCAGGTATAACCTGATGCAGTGCCCTGTCGATCAGAACAAGTTCATCATCGGCAACGGTCCGCATGTCAAGAAGCAGTTGATCCTCTCCAATACGACTGATAATCGGCAGGTCCAGGCTGCGTAATGTCTTTTCCAGATGACTGACGCTCATGGCCGCTGGTTGCAGAGACACTCCTCTACTGGGTAAATTCTGCTCCGGCATTGCCCCCCCACCAACTCTGGAGGTAATATCAACAACGGTAACCCTGCAATGTTCCCCGACACTTTTCCGTAAACGTCGAGCGAGCCTTTTGGCCCTTCGATCAACGAGTTCCACTGGTGCTGCGATCATCGCCAGGGTGGGAATGTTGTCAAATACCGTGCCGGGATCCCGATAAAAACGCAGGATTGATTCCAGTCCGGCCAGAGTAAACTTGTCAATACGCATGGCCCGGTTGATCGGATTGGTCTTTATCCGGTCAATAATTGCCTGCTTTCCAAGAATAATACCGGCCTGGGGCCCGCCCAGAAGTTTATCACCACTGAACGTGACCACATCAACACCTGAACCGACGACCTCCTGGACAGTGGGTTCCTTTTCCAGGCCGAAAGAACTCAAATCGACAAAACATCCCGACCCCAGGTCCTCAACAACAGGGAGTGTGTGTTGTCGACCTAGTGTGACGAGTCTCTCATTACTTACTTCACTGGTAAAACCGATAATACGATAATTGCTGCAGTGGACCTTAAGTAATAAAGCGGTTTCTTCTGTAATAGCATCGCGGTAATCCTTAAGATGCGTACGGTTGGTGGCACCGACCTCGACCAGCCGGGCTCCGCTCCGGGCCATGACATCGGGTATGCGAAAAGATCCGCCGATTTCAACAAGCTGGCCCCGGGAGACAATAACCTCTCGACCCCGGGCCAGAGTTTCAAGAACAATCAGCACTGCTGCGGCATTATTATTAACAACCAGGGCAGCTTCAGCCCCTGTCAATTCGCAGAGCAGTTTTTCGACCAGTGCGTACCGACTTCCCCGTTGTCCGGTCTCAAGATTAAACTCAAGATTTGAATACCTGCCCCCTGCCTGATACAGCATCTGCATAGTTGACTCAGGTAAAATGGATCGACCAAGGTTTGTATGAATGATTACACCGGTACCGTTGATCACCTGCCGAAAACGGGGTTGGTGTAATCTCAAAACTTCAGCTTTGATTGATGCAAGTACTGTCGGCAGATAAAGGAAACCGGAGGTAATCTTCTTCCCCTTATCTGTAAGAATTTGCTTTCTAATACCATCAAGAACCTGACGAATAGCCTGTTTAATCAGGCCGACGGGAATGTGTTCAAGGCTGTTATCTTCAAGAAGTGCGAGCAGGCACTCATCAACTTTGGGAATTTGGCGGAGCAGATCATTCATGGCAGTAAAACTGTTTAAAAAGAATTAGAGATGAGGAACCTTGGAAATCCGGCTCATTTAAATAAATGCATGTTACGATACAAGCATTATGCAAAGCAATGAGAAAATAATAAAATTACTTAAAATCAAGAAGGTTAGAGCGCGAGGACTAAAAAAAGAACAGATGAGGAAAAAATCCATTGACGGACTGAAATTGATAGGGTAGGTTCTCGCTCCGTTGCCTGAGACACAAAAACGGCAGCGCAATCACTCCGACAAAAAAGTTATTGACTTGTTTGAGAAGAGTGATTACAAATAAATGTACCTGTGAACAACAGGCGCTATGCCTTTTTTGAGGCAGATGTTTTTTGATCTTTGAAAACTAAACAGCATTCAAGCGGGCCGATACAAAACCTTTATGGTCTTCGGATCATTGAGGTATTTTTATTTGTTGAAGTCCAATCCTTGAATTTTTTTGATTTTTTCTAATTTAATTAGAGAAGATTTTCCGAGAGATCGGGAAATCAAGTGATTGGTCAGGATATTAAACTGGAGAGTTTGATCCTGGCTCAGAACGAACGTTGGCGGCGTGCTTAACACATGCAAGTCGAACGAGAAAGTTCCTTCGGGGACGAGTAAAGTGGCGCACGGGTGA
>WFRY01000439.1 GCA_015486315.1 Desulfobulbaceae bacterium | reverse complement strand
AGCCTACAGGCAGGGGATATCGGGCTTCAAGATCACCACCAGGAAGTTTCAAGGTACGGCCCCGTCCATCTTTAACAGACAGGCGCGGCGTAAACTGCTTACCTGTTGCGGTAAGGGTGATAACCCGGGAGGCCTTGCCGGTTACCTGGTCAACACGTTCCTGCATGGTCTCACCCTCGATAACATCACCATACTTGAGCTTACCTCCGACCTCTGAGACAATGGGAATGGAAAATGCGTCCCAGTCTGCAATCACAGTCCCGGGATCCACCTTGTCGCCATCAATAACCTTAAGCTCAGCACCATACGGAACCGGAAAGCGTTCACGGTCAATACCCTGATCGTCTAAAATCGTAATTTCAGCATTGCGATTCATGACGACTTCAAAACCTTCGGCATTCTTTACCGAATGCAGGGCCTGGTATTTGACCACGCCACCTCTCTGAGTGCGAACCTCAGCCTGTTCAACAGAACGACTCGCCGTGCCGCCGATATGAAAGGTTCGCATGGTCAGCTGTGTTCCTGGCTCGCCAATGGACTGGGCGGCAATAATACCCACTGCCTCGCCGATATTCACCATATGACCACGACCGAGATCGCGACCGTAACACATGGCGCACACCCCACGCCTCGCCTCGCAGGTCAGTACGGAACGAATTTTGACCTGGTCAATACCGGCCGCTTCAATGGCATTGACCTTTTCTTCAGTAATCTCCTCGTCCGCCTCAACCAGAACTTCACCGGAATGCGGATCAACCACATCATCGCTTGCCACCCGGCCCAGAATACGCTCGCCGATGCGGACAATCACCTCACTGCCGTCCAGCAACGGTTCAGCCAGGGTATAGCGCATGGTTCCGCAGTCTTTTTCAACGATGGTGGAATCCTGGGAAACATCGACCAGACGCCGGGTCAGATATCCTGAGTTTGCCGTCTTCAGAGCCGTATCAGCCAACCCCTTACGGGCACCATGGGTAGAAATAAAATACTCAAGGACATTCAACCCCTCACGAAAGTTGGCCTTAATCGGGGTCTCGATAATTTCACCCGTAGGTTTAGCCATCAGGCCGCGCATGCCGGCCAGCTGCCTGATCTGATCCTTGGAACCACGAGCCCCGGAATCAGCCATGATAAACACCGAGTTGAAACTCTTCAGCTCCTGAACCTTGCCTTCACTATCCCTGGCATATTCAACAGCCATCTCGTCCATCATTTCCTTGGTAATCTTGTCGGTCGCCTTGGACCAGATATCTACAATCTTGTTATATTTTTCACCATCGGTAATCAGCCCCTCAGAGTACTGCTGCTCCACTTCGACCGCTTCCTTCTCCGACTCTTCGACAAACTCCTCCTTGGCAACCGGGATCTTCATATCATTGATACAGATGGAAATTCCGGCCAGGGTTGCCTGTTCATATCCCAGATCTTTCAGACGATCAGCCAGAATAACCGTATCCTTGGTACCGGCATGACGATAGGTATAATCGATCAGAAAACCGAGTTCTTTCTTGGATAATTCCTTATTCACCAGGGCAAAGGGAACAGCTTCCGGTAACAATTCACCAACCAGGATCCGGCCGATGGTTGTCTCGACCATTTCATCATCTACACGGACGTTGACCTTTGCCTGCAGATGGGCAACATCGTGATCATAGGCCATGCGTGCCTCACCCGGAGAACTGAACCTAAAACCTTCTCCGGCAACCCCGACCCGCTCCCGGGTCATATAATACAGCCCAAGCACAATATCCTGACTTGGAATAATAACCGGATTACCATTGGCAGGAGAAAGAATATTATTCGTCGACATCATCAGGATACGTGCTTCAACCTGAGCCTCAACAGACAGAGGAACATGCACAGCCATCTGGTCGCCATCAAAATCGGCATTAAACGCCGCGCAGACAAGAGGATGTAACTGAATGGCTTTTCCCTCGATCAGCACGACCTCAAAAGCCTGCATACCAAGCCTGTGCAGGGTCGGTGCCCGATTAAGAATAATCGGATACTCACGCACAATATCATCAAGTACGTCCCAGACCTCTCTGGCCCCCTTATCGACCATTTTACGGGCACTCTTGATAGTAGTCACATAGCCCTTGCTCTCAAGCCTGTTATAAATAAAGGGTTTGAACAACTCCAGGGCCATCTTCTTGGGCAGGCCACACTGATGCAGACGCAGATGAGGCCCGACCACGATAACCGAACGACCGGAATAATCGACCCGCTTGCCGAGCAGATTCTGGCGAAAACGTCCCTGCTTTCCTTTGAGCATATCTGAAAGAGATTTCAAGGGCCGCTTGTTGGGACCGGTTATGGTTCGTCCCCGCCGTCCATTATCAAACAGTACATCCACGGCTTCCTGAAGCATCCGTTTTTCATTGCGAACAATGATATCAGGCGCATCAAGCTCCAGCAGTCGTTTCAAACGATTATTCCGGTTAATAACCCTGCGATACAGATCATTAAGGTCAGAGGTCGCAAAACGTCCTCCTTCCAGGGGTACGAGAGGCCGCAGATCAGGCGGCAGAACCGGAACCACTTCAAGAATCATCCATTCCGGACGATTGTCTGAATCACGAAAGGCCTCAACCACGATCAGCCTCTTACTGTACTTGGCCCGCTTGGTTTTAGAATTGGTATCCTTCATTTCCTGACGAAGCATGGCAGACAACTCTTCCAGATCCAGTGCTTTCAACATCTCGCGAATTGCTTCAGCTCCAATACCGACCCGAAACTGACCGGGATGTTCTTCAAGATTTTTCCGATATTGTTCTTCGTTGAGCAGAGTACCCACCGGCAGACTCTCCACCTCCGACAGGACAACAACATAAGACTC
Source organism: Desulfobulbaceae bacterium (assembly GCA_015486315.1). Lineage (GTDB taxonomy): Bacteria > Desulfobacterota > Desulfobulbia > Desulfobulbales > Desulfobulbaceae > Desulfobulbus_C. The sequence continues at coordinate 727 of WFRY01000439.1, read as the reverse complement.
AAAATAGAGAATCCGCTCCAGTTCCTTGAGCGTCATGTCTAAAATAGCACCGATCTTGGAGGGCAGTGACTTGAGAAACCAGATATGAGCAACCGGTGCGGCAAGTTCGATATGACCCAGACGTTCCCGGCGCACCTTGGACTGGATAACCTCAACCCCGCATTTTTCACAGACCACGCCACGGTGTTTCATACGCTTGTACTTGCCGCAGTTACACTCGTAATCCTTGACCGGACCAAATATCTTGGCACAGAACAACCCGTCACGTTCCGGTTTAAAGGTTCGATAGTTGATGGTTTCCGGTTTTTTCACCTCACCATGCGACCACTCGAGAATCTTGGCTGGTGATGCCAGGGAGATCTTGACCTTATTAAAATTGACCGGTTTTTTCGGTTTATTAAAGAAGTTGAACAGTTCTTCCACGAAGATACCCCTCTCTTGTGCTTTGCCCTACATTACAGATGGCCGACATTTGTTACTCTCCATGTCGTCCCGCCTTTTCCGCCTCTGATCCCGATTCCGCTACTCAAGCAGTTCAATATCAAGACAGAGTCCCTTAAGCTCTTTGACAAGAACATGGAACGATTCGGGCAGACCGGTTTCCAGAAAATTATCGCCTTTGACGATCTTTTCATACATGGTAGTCCGTCCCTCAACATCATCGGACTTGACCGTGAGAAACTCTTTAAGCGTATAGGCCGCACCATAGGCCTCCATGGCCCAGACT
>WFRY01000438.1 GCA_015486315.1 Desulfobulbaceae bacterium | reverse complement strand
GTTAACGAGTAAGGAGAGAAAAATGGGAATGTTTGATTTACCTGCCAATACCGAGAAGGTAGAAGATCGGGTTGGTGGAAGTTTTCTGGTCGATACCGGTGTGTATCAGTGCAACATTGATTCAGCATATTTCGGAATCAGCAAGGGCGGAGCTCACTTTCTGCACCTGTCCCTCAAGACCCCAAGTAATGTGACGGTCAATGAGGATATGTATATCACCAATAAGCAGGGCAGTACCACCTACCCGGATAAAAAGAATCCGAAGAAGCAGTATCCGCTGCCCGGGTGGACCATGGCCAATAAGGTAGCTATGCTGGTTCTGGGTATCTCCATCAATGAGCTCTATGAGCTAAGTGAAGAAAAGGTGCTCAGCGTGTATGATTTCAACGCAAAGGGCATGGTTGATACCAAAGTACCTAAAGTACCGGTACAGCTGTTTGGACAGCCCCTGGGGGCCGCCATTGAGCGTGTTCGTGAGAACAAGCGTAAGGCAAATCCTGCCGGCAAGTATGTGAACTCTGCTGAGGTCATTGAAAAGAATCAGTTCCGTCAGTTCTTTGACCCGACCACTGGCCTGACTCTTTCTGAAAAGGAAGATCCGACCATTAATGAGCCGCTGTATCTGGTCGAATGGAAAGAGAAGTTTGCCGGTAAGACCACCGACCGAGTAACTGAGGCTGATCCAAGTCTCTCAAGTTCTGCTGCTCCTGCCGCCGATGGTGCCGCACCTGGTGGTGCGCCAAATCCGTTCGCAGCCTAGCACAGTGACCAGGCCGTCATATTGGTGAGACAGCATGAGGTGTGCGGTTCGTTGGGTATTTCTCCATGGAAGATGCCCGGCTGTAAATCCTTGCAGGTTCGATTCCTGTCCTGGTCTATTAAATTTGCCCTTATAGCGACGCTGGCTAGTCTACTTTCCGACGGGGAATGTAAAGCAGTAAGACCGGTGTGTTGTTGTCGCAAAAGCCTTTCTGTATTCGATCCGATTCTAGAGGAGGTGAGATGGATGATTGGTTAGTTGGTTCAACTCCAACTTGGGGCGCCAAGCATGATGAGCAACCAACTCCGCAAATAATTGTGGAATTGGAATTATAAATAATTTTAGCAAGGCTGCCAACTTGTTATGTGAGGTTTTTCTTATGAGCGACACTGAACACAATAAAGGTACATTGACTCCGGTTGAAATGATTGGGGGAATAGAATCAGCTGCAAAACGGATATTGCAAAAAGAAGGTTGGGATGCTGACGAAGACACCTATATGGAAGCCCTTGAAAACTATGGGTACAGAAAGTATGTACACCTGAACGGGGTTATTTATAAGGTGGACAATAAAAGTGTCGATGTAGACATGGATATTTTTAATGCAACCAAAAATGACGATGGAACCATTAGCTATGAGACGAAGTTTTACAACGGGGGATGCTCTTTTGATGAAGCACTGGAAGAAGCTATGAAAAATTCGAACATATAACTTCAACTTGGGGCGCCAACCAAATTTTATGATAGGAGGTGAAATGTACAACCGCAAACAGGCCGAACTAGCACCTTGTACAAGAGATCTGGAACAAGAGGCCAAGCGATGTAAAATATCAATTGATACTCTCACGACATTTGTTGCAGCCATGGAATTACTTGTTGATATGGACGAGATTTACCAGATTGATGAGACTGAGGACAGGAAAACTCTGTTCGCAATTTATGGGGCATTCAAATTGAAAATCCCCCAGAAAACACGACGGTATGAACAGTTACTGAAAAAGCTTGAAGAGGAGAAGTAATCCTCTACAGAAACAGGCAGTTCAACTCTGCTATGTAGCGAAGTCCGGTGACTTAAAAGTGGGTTCGATTCCCCACCAAATGTCCTAAACAGGCAGGAGGTGCAAACCACCCACTGGTAGAGGTGGTGCTTGACAGCCGGGAAAGACCGGCATCTATTTTCTATTAATTTAACAAGGAGTAAAAATGAAAATCACACTCGATACTGAAGATGTGAAAGCGGCGATCAATGGCTATGTCAATGATATGGGGATTGTCCCCAGAGATGCTGAAATTGACATGAAGATCATTAAGCTGCGGGCCGCTGATGAGCTCAGCGTAGAAATCACCTTTGCACCAATCATCCAGGG
>WFRY01000437.1 GCA_015486315.1 Desulfobulbaceae bacterium | reverse complement strand
TGGGCACTGTGGTCTGAAGGCGAGTTTGCATTCCCGATAGTGCAGGTAACAGGGGGGCTGGATCAAGAGAAGACTCGGTTCTGGGCAGGTGGATCAGATGCAGATAACTGCGAATACGCATCGTCGAGAGAGTACCTAGCCAGAGTTGTGTTGAATTATCAAGCACAACGTCGGCCGGCCAGAATCGCAGGGCCATGAACGTCGTGTTTGATCGGGATACGGTATGAATCAGTAACAGCCTTTCATTACGCCCATCGTTGACCTGAGGAAGAATCGGCAGATCCCCAATGGTGGGATTTTTCATGAGCCAGTGCAGGCTTGTTGCCGGGGTCAGGGTGAGCGGTTCTGTCCAACCGGCCTGTTTGAGTTGGTCTTGCAGATCTGCCAGCCTCCCGGCATACTGCAGACCCAGCACCTGCTCCTTCTCCCCGCCAAGATCGATTCTGTATCCGGGAACCTGTTGCCAGCCATGTTCAAGCCACTGGGTGGTTGACATTCTGGTGCTTGGATGTTGCTGTTGGTAGCGAAGCCGATTCACGCTGAAGCCGCTTGACCAGTGCACAGCCGCCGCCAGGATAAAAATGATGAGAGAAAAACGAAACAACCCCTGGCTTCTGCACGGCCTTCTGCCATGCAGATAGACAACAGTCATCAGAATCAGCCAGGCCATTCCCAGGCTGAAGCCTCCCACAACATCAGACAGCCAGTGCGCCCCGAGATATAATCTGGAATACCCGATACCAAGGATCAAAAAAAGTGCCAGGCCAAAGGGGAGCCAGCGTTTTTTTACTGCCATTTCCCGGCTGCAGAGCATTGCCAGAAAGCCGAATATCACCAGAGACATGGTGGCATGGCTGGAGGGAAAAGCCCAGTGGACTGCGCCGCCATACATATCAACCGGACGGGGAATTTTTGTTATCTGTTTGACTCCGGTGACCAGCAGAAAGCCGATTGCCGTGGTGACAGTCAGAAAGAGTGCACTGTACCGATCTTTTTTGAACAGCAGCCAGAGCAGGGCTGCAAGAACAAGGGGGACGGTTACAGCGGCATCGCCGAGCATGGTCATGCCAACCATCAATATGTCACCCCATGGCGTGCGAAATCCCTGCAGTAGATGATAGAGCGATTTGCTTGACTGGACCAGGGGATCACCGGTCATTACATCTTCGGTCACACCAAGAAAGAGCCAGCTTGCTGCTATAAAAATAATGATCAACAGGATCAACGGTCTGAGCAGTGAGCGGTCTTTATGAAAAAAGCCGCCCAACCACTGCTGCAGGACCGGAGAATGATTGATTCGGTGGCTAAGTTGTGTTTCCCATGCCGGCCAGTGATTGAGCAGAAAGAGGAAACCTCTGCGAAAAACACTGAAGACAAGCCAGCAGAGCAGCATCAAAAGAATCAGCAGAATCGCCAGGCGACCCGCTACTTCACCAGCCAGGGCCAGTGAGGCACCAAAGGCCATGCCCGGTAACAGATAGGCCGGTGCCCAGCCAAGGGCCGAGAGGATATTGTAGACGGTAAATCGTGTATGCCCCATACCCATCATTCCGGCAACTATGGGAATCACCGGGCGAATCGGCCCGACAAAGCGGCCAAAGAAAACCGATTTCCCGCCATGGCGATTGAAAAAATCTTCCCCCCGGGTCAATACTTCAGGATAGCGGGCAAACAGACTGAACGACCGGATATGATTTTTAAACCGATGTCCAAGCCAGAAACTTAAACCATCGGCAAGCACCGCGCCACAGACGGCCCAGGCCATGGTCGGCCAGAAAGAAAGTGAACCGGTGGCGATCAGGGCCCCGGCAGTGAGCATCAGGGCAGCACCCGGCATGATCAGTCCGACAAAGGCCAGGGACTCGGCAAACGAGGTGATGAAGATTGTCAACCCGGCCAGGTTTGGATGACAGGAGATCCAGGTGGTCAGGTTGAGAAAAAGATCATGCATAGGTCATCTCGATCTATTGATTTACCTTTAAGCCGGCCGTTGTTTTTTCTGGTAGAGATATTCCAACAGGCCATCTGTAATGAGAACAAGGAGAAACAGACCGATCAGAACGTATTTTACGTAAATACTACCCAGAGTTTTCACATAAAGTCCGGCAATGGAGAGGTATTTTTTGATTCCTTCATACTTAACGTTCTGGTCGATTTTGACGACTTCAGTCTGCACCTTGTCCTTCCCTGCTGTTACCCGTACATAGTGATAAAAGGTATGTTCGGGATCCTTGCCTACCAGTTCCGCTCCCGCACCACCGCTGATAATGGTCGAAAGCCCCCTGGGGTTATCTTCATAATAGGCATGGATATGGGAGGCGAACAAAGTTGTCACCTTATATTTGAGAAAGAGGTCTTCCAGGCGCCTGGCAACATCCGGGTCTTTCATGCTGTGGGCATAGCGTACCACTACCCCGGGTTTGTCCCTTGGATCCCAGAGCGGAACGTGCATGAAAACAAAACGATTTGTATATTGCTGGGCGTCCTGCAATTCTTTTTCAAGCCAGGCCTCCTGTTCCAGACCGAGATCTTTTTCATTACTGTTATCCAGGAGAATAAATTTGGAATCACCCAGGACAAAGGAATAATACATGCGACCAAAGATATGATAATACAGATTCATGGTATCAAAGGCCACGTCATGGTTACCCGGCAGCGCCAGACTGGGAATTTCCAGATCCTGACGCTGGCGCAGAAATGACTTAAAGGTATCCCCTTCCGGATACAGCACCAGATCTCCGCCGATGATGGCAAACTGGAGAGAATGATCACTGTTCAGTGCCCTCACTACCTGCTGAAACACTGGAGAATTTTTGCTGTCTGCAAGAAATGCAAACGTCATCGGCCCATCGTGATTCTGGTACCTGTCGGTTATGGTGGCCAGGGCCTGATAGTTGAGATCATGCTCTGCGATCGGGTTGATATCCCCCACTTCAATATAGACCCAGAACCCAAGGATAACGGCGATCAGGGCGAGGCGGAACCAGAGCCGTCTCTTGAAGTATATTGCTGTAAATGCAGATATTTTTTTCATCAGATTTCCTGAAAATATTAGAGTCGTTGATTCCGGACAAAGATGGAGGCTACGGTTTTTTGTTTTGTAAAGACAAACGGGTTTCCTGTTGTAAACGGTATCGTTTAAGCTCGGCACGGAGCCAGTCAGCAGTTGCCATCTTCCTGCCATCACAGATACTCATATACGGTTTTCCGGACATGCTGCTTTTGGTTGCGGCACCTTTTATAAAGTCATCCGTCGTTTTGATCCTCTTTTTTAGATAGTTGTATTTCCTCCTGATATGCGCAACAGCCTTGTCCGGGGTATGGCGACTGTTGTTTCGTATAAAGACGCAATCAGATGTTTCTATGTAGTTGAGCAGATGGTTAATTTCCTCCTGCATGGTGGCAAAAGATGTTGCCGGTACCAGCAAAAAACAGGCTGCCAGGACAATAGCAGCTAAAGGGTGGAGAAGGGTATTTATGAATACGTTCATCATTATCCTCTTGAAATACAATCAGTTAGATTTTTTAATCGCATTTACTGTATCCGTATTGCCCTGTGGCAACCATTACGTTTCCACCAGTACAGCAGAACAGTAACTCCCAAAATGGCCAGGGCTGCAGCCGTATATTTTTGCATAAAATGGAGAATCACCTGGTAGTTGTCAGCAAAAAAATAGCCGATAACGATATATTCACCAATGCCAAGCAGGACGCCGGGAATATTGTACAGGGCAAATTGTCGGTACGGCACTCTGAAGATACCAGCCAGAGCCGGGGTAATCCAGGAAAAGGGACCGCTCAGTCTGGCTAAAAAGATGGACCACTTGCCGTGTCGTTGAAAGAACTGCAGTCCCCTGGTGTAATTTTTTTCGGAAAACAGTCTTCCCAGCCAGGGCTTTTGCTGGAAATGGGCAAAAAATGATGCGCCATAACGACGGCCGATAAAAAAGCTGGTTGTATCGCCTGCTATGCCCCCGAGGTAAAAGACCAGCGTAACCGTCCAGATGTCCAGTATCCCGAGCCCCGCCAAAATTGGCCCTGCCAGTAAAAACACCTCGCCGTACACAAAGAGGGAAAATGGAAAAACCGTTTCAACATAGGTGCCCAGCAACAGGATTCCATAGGCCAACTGTTGGTGTTCCTGCAGGAAAAGAAGGAGATATTCCATAACTTACCTGACCACCTCATATCTGCGCTTTTTTTTCATACACTCGGGCTGCAGGGCCTGATACATCCAGATAAAGGTCTGTTTCAGGTATCCCTGTTGTTTAAAACGCCTGGTTGAGCTGGACACTCCCCTGTTCTGCATATAAAAGAAGCTGCCATGTCTTTGTGCTGCCTTAAGATATTGCAGATCTTCCGCATAATGTAACTCTTCATCATACTGTATTTTTTCCGCCACCTGTCGTTTGACAATCTGCAGGGAAAAAGATGTTCTGCTCAGGCGGTGACCAAGGTTGTGAAGTGAAAACCAGAACCTGGCCCATGCAGAGGAATCATCCGACGGTACAATTTCCGTAGTCCCAACGGCAAGGCGTTCATCATGGTATTTGCCGAGATACCGGTTTAATTCTGCAAGAAAACTGCTGTTCAGCAAAGTGTCCGCATCAAGAAAGAGAATCCAGTCACTGGCCGGATCAGAGGCGGCAAAACCTGTATTTCTGGCCCTTGATACCCCCTGGTCACAGCTCAGATGGCTGATATTGTCATATTGCCTGGCAAATTCGGCACAAATCTTTGGAGTGGCATCTGTCGATCCATTTTCCACTATGATGATCTCAACAAGATCGATTGGATACTCCTGTTTGACAAGATGGGTCAGGGCGTCTGTAAGGTATTGCTCCTCATTGTGGGCTGGAATAACAATGGAAAACAGGTGGTTCGGCAGATAGGTAGCTACGGCCGTTTCTATGATCCGCAGGCTCCTGCTGGACTTCCAGGGCGGGACAAAAAGAGTACATTGTTTTGCGCTGGCCAGCAGGGATTCCAGCTCAATGGCTGTCTGTTGGTGGCTGGTTGCATACCAGTTATTATCGCCCAGGAAATCGGCAAGATATTCCTGCTCGGTCTGTCTGGGAGTCGCAAACAGAACGGCCGGCTTGTCCATCTCGGCAAGATCCAGCACTGTTGTATAGCCGGAACGGGAGACAATCAGATCTGCTTTGTTGAAAAGTGCGTTGCGCAGGCTGCCGGTGGCCACCGGATAGATGGTGATGTCTTCCTCCTCCATCCGGATAACCTCCTTGCTGCTGGTATCTCCCAAGACAAAGACCTTATGGCCGGCTATTTTTTTGGCTTGTTCAATGAGTTCATGGACAAAGGAATCTTTCTGCTCCTGCAAATAGCCGCTGATGATAAAAAGGATGTCTATTTTCTCTGCCTCTGGAACTTTTTGCACTGTATAGGATGAAAGTAATCCAACCCACTGATGCTTGATACGATCCGCTATCCGGTTATGGGAGAGACGTCCGGAAAGACTTTCTTCAATCTTTGGAAAATCAGGAATAAAAACTGTATCGAACTGTCGGAAGTAAAAGAGGTTCACCCGGTCAACAAGCGAGCCCAACAGCCCTAACCCCTTTGGCATGATGAAAGATATCTGGTGCGAGATCAAAAAGGAGGGAATTTTTCTGGAACAGATACCATACCGACCATCGGCAATTATGCAATCATACCTGTCCTGGTGGCGGCGGATATAATCTCTTTCTTTTCGGATACACAGTGTTGTGCGTACCAAATCAATAAGCAGGTAGTAAAAGAAGGCAAGGCCGGTACCCCGTTCCAACTTGGGGTAGTCCTCATATTCAATAAAGGTGACGTCGTTGCCTGCAAGTTCCTGCTCAAGGAAGTGCAGGGCATTACCATGGGCCAGTACGCTGACCTGCCAGTTTTTTTGCAAGAAATATCGAATGATCGGCAGGGTCCTGGTGGCGTGGCCAAGCCCCAGGGAACTGACGGCAAAGAGAATATGCGATGGTGGCTGCTTATTCATGTTTTTCCCAGTCACTGTTTGCACGGCGCAAGGTTAATCGCTTGATTTCGTGTCAAAATTATAACCACAATGATGTCCGCATAGCTCCACCTCTGCAATATCTCGTTCATCGATGGGAAAAACCTTGCAGGCCCCAGGACGGCAAATACCATAGGCAGAGCATCTGCCTCCCTTGGTGAGCATCGGACAGGTGAAGAGCAGGTTACAACAGGTTCCGCATTGGCGACAGCTACCTGCCCGAACCGTAAGTTGCTGCTGAACATAATCCTGGCGGAAATGAACCAGTAAAAACCGTCTTACTTTGCCGATACAATGGTGCAGAAACCGTGAATCATGGCGGATTTTGACAATAGCTACGACAAGATGGTGAAAGTTGTCCATCAGTGGAGCAATATGATCCGACCATTGTCGAACCCTCTGGTTGAGCGTATACATTATTTTTTCTCCTGCAATGATTGCCAACGGATAATTCCCAGTCCTGCAATTCCAAGAAGCAGGAGAAAATAATCCCAGTGGGCCAGGATATAACTGTGCATAAACTCGGTCATATTATGCATGAACAGCTGGATAATATTTGAAAATGGTTTGCCGACCTTCTCCACCTGATACTGCACGCCATCTGGACTCACATTGACCTTGATATAATGATAAAAGTAGTGTTCAGGATTCGTGCCCCCCAACTCGGCACCGGCGCCGCCCGTCACGGTAAAGGGAGTTTTATGCCATGTTCCTGTATAGTAGCCATGGACGTGGGCGGTAAAGACCATGGTTACCTTGTTTTTATCGAAGAGTGCATTGAGTTGTTCTGCGACTTTTGTTTCCTTGAGACTATGCCCAAGTCGGTAGGGGCCTGCTTCAGGATCGTAGAGCGGAATATGCATAAAAACGAAACGATATCGATAGGACTGTGATTTCTTTAGTTCTTGAACCAGCCAGTCATATTGTTGGGGGCCGGGGCCATCTTCGTGGCTGCCGTTTAAGGCGATAAAATAGGCATCTCCGAATGGAAAAGAATAGTACAATCTGCCAAAAAGTCGATTATAGGCACAGCTGCTCCCTTCGGTAGCGTGGTTTCCGGGGATGACAAAAAGCGGTTTTTGCAGTCGCTTGATCTGATCCACATAGGTTCGATACTCCGACTGACCATCAAACATATTATCGATCAGATCACCGGTCTCGACTGAAAATTGCACGTTATCCCGGTTGACCCTGTCGATCAGGCTGTTGAAGGTCGTAATTGAATTTTTGTTGTCACCAAAGACGGCAAAGGAAAAGCTGTCGGGCTGTGGGGAGATGGCACCAATTTTTTTCTGCTGCACATAATTCCAGTCCCGGATGGGCGGAGGGGCCGGGAACACAATCATTGCATATATGATGGGGATTGCCCCAGCTGCAATGAGGACCAGGCAAAGGTACAGAAAAAAATTTCGCCGTATGTTCGTTTCCATGGTTACAAGTCTCTACTCTTTCACATTAAAAAACTGTTGTCTGGATTCGGTATTCATCAACCTGGCTTATTTTTGCGACAGGGCATGTATTGCTGCTTCATAGCCCAGGCGGATACTCTCTTCACCTTTGCTGAAGTCCAGATAGCTGATGTTCGCCAGATCAGGCTGAATCAGAAGATCGGGCGGGTCTTGAGCAAGTCTGTTTTCCGTTAATCCTGCTTCTATAATATTTGCCGATGCCCCTATGATCTCCAACACATTCGGCTGTTCATCTTCAATCAACAGAGGACATTCCGGATCAGCGGGGACCATATTCAAATCTACGGCTATAACCTGTTCTGCACCCATTTTTCGCACCGTGCTTACCGGAACCGGATTGACAAGCCCGCCATCAACCAGCAAAAAGTTGTCTTTTGAAACCGGGGTGAAGATACCTGGTACGGCAATGCTGGCACGTACCGCCTCGGTGATACTTCCCCTGTTCAATGCAATCTCTTTTCCTGTCCGCAGGTCTGTGGCCACGGTGCAGAAGGGGATAGAGGTGTCTTCCAGAGCAGCAACAGCCAAATGATCTTCAAGAAATGAAAAAATTTTACGCCCACTGAGCATACCTTCCTTTGATGGAATCGAAGCAAAGTAGCTCAGTCCCTGTTTCCAGTTAAAATGGGAAAAATTTTTCCGGAGCACATCAAGGCTTCCGGTTGCGTAAAAAGCTCCAACAAGAGCACCGATACTTGTTCCGGCTATATGGGTAATGCGAATATTTTTTTCTTTCAGGGCAAGGAGTACGCCTATATGAGCCCAGCCGCGGGCACCACCTCCGCCAAGGGCCAGGCCTGCCGACCGGATATCAGTCATTGCGGACACTCTGTCTTTTTGTAATAAGGACATAGCCGATAATCAGGAAAAGAGAAAACCCTCCAATCCCCAGTGCTATCTGGTGCAGATACTGGTTGACCAGTTCCTGATTGTTGCCGATGTAGTAGCCGACCAGGGCAAGAACGATGACCCAGAGTCCCGCGCCCAGACCGGTAAAAGCGGCAAACAGGGGCAGATTCATACGGGCAATTCCGGCGGGCAGGCTGATATATTGGCGGATGCCCGGCAGCAGCCGACCGATAAAGGTGGAGATATGCCCATGCCTGGCAAAAAAAAGATCCGCCTTATCGAGGCTCTTTTCACTCACCAACACATAACGGCCATACTTTTCAAAAAAAGGACGTCCCCAGAGAACGGCCAGCCAATAGTTAAAAAGCGCCCCGGCCAGGCTACCGATGATTCCAGCCAGGATCACCAGGGTCAAGGACATTTCACCCCTTGCGGCGAGATAACCTGCAGGAGGAACCACGACTTCACTGGGAAAGGGGAAGAACGAGGACTCCAGAAACATCATAACAATGATACCTGGATATCCCCAATGACCGACGGTCTGAACGATCCAGTCAACAAGCGTGTGTAATAATTCCATCTGAATTTCCTGTTCTATGAAGAGAGGCTCTCTTTTCTGGTGATAAGAACTTCAACGCGATCAACAAGGCTTATGATTCTATCGTATAACGGAATCAATACGCGCCGTATACTGGCCAGAGTAAACACCGATACTAAAGCCACCGCAAAAGAGCCCAGCATGTCGAAAGGAAAGTGAAGTCCTGTATACACCCGTCCCCATGCCCCGATTACAGCGATACCAAGCAGCAGCGCACCTTTACCTTGCCAGCCTGAACGAAAAAGCAGGGCAAAGGCTGCCCCGAAAAGCAGGGTGGCATGATCGCTTGGAAATGACGTTTCCGGTGCATGTGGGATAAGCGGTTTACAGAGCCCCATCATGTAGGGACGGGGATGAAAATAAAAAACCGTAATCAACTGGTTGACGAGCAGCCCTAATGCCACCACCGCTGCCCCTTCCAGCAAAACTCTCTTCCCCTTGTGATCAGTGGTGAACCAGAATATCGCCATACAGGCAATAACGAGATAAGGCGTCAGTTCCGCCGCCATAACAGAAAGAAAGTCAAGTACCGGCTGGTTGCCGGCCCCTTCATGCAACCAGGTAAACAGTGCTCCATTCATCGTGTTCTCCATCAAATATTTCAATCATCCTTGATCTTGAGCACTTTTCCGGTGACGGGGTCCACAAACACTTCTTTTTTCTTGCCGGTGGTCTGAAGAATCTTGACCTCATAGACAAGATAACTGTCCTCTTCATCCACCTTGGCTTTGACAACCTGCCCGGGCACTG
>WFRY01000436.1 GCA_015486315.1 Desulfobulbaceae bacterium | reverse complement strand
GTTCTTCAATATTATCTTTCCCGTCAAGGAGGATTTTCATATAGGCTGGATTATCCATATTTTTCACCAACGGCGTATCAGCCAGCATTGTCTGTTGTTCAACGACAATTATTTTTCCCGGCTGGCGACAATTATAATTCCCGACTCCACCATACCAATTTCCCCCTATTTATTCGTCTTCCATCAAGCTATCCCCTGCCTGTATTTCAAGTGGACAAATTGATTCTTTTCTGAAATTTGATGGCCTCGTAAAAAATCGGTCAAATGAGCCAAGACTCAAAAATGTCACGATATAAAGTAGTGTGGCAAGATATGCGCTACCGTATAATGTGTTCATAGTTCTTGAATCAGACTTTTTACGAAATCATCAAATTTACCCTTGAAACACCATCGTTATCTCTGCTGTCACATCATCATCACCACCCCCGGAGATAGAGCAAAACTCCGAGGAGCGACCCAAGCGCCGCAGGAGAATGGCCCATGAATGAGGGGCAGTGAAATTATTCCGGCCTTTCTTTTTTTTGTACCATCCTCATCCAGATGCCCGTGAAGCGATAAACATGTCCTCGGCGAGCAAGGTTAGCGAGGGAATGCCTCTTTCCCCCTTATGCCGATTCCCCTCCAATTTTGTTTTCAGCACGGGCTGTTTCCAGACGATAGCTTTCAACATTTATCTCAAGAATCACGCTGTGATGCACCAGCCGATCTATAGCAGCTGCCGTAGTCATGGGATCCTTAAAGATTTGTTCCCACCTGGAAAACGGCAGGTTACTGGTCAGCATAACACTCGTCCTTTCATAGCAATGCGCCAGCAGGGTAAAAAGCACCTCCATCTCATCCCTGTTTTGCTGTACATAGCCGATATCATCTATGAAAATTGCGTCATATCTTGATATCTTTTTCAGGATTCGGGGCAGTTCCAGTTCTTTTTTTGCAACCAGCAACTTTTGAACCAGCATGCTGCAGGTAGTGAAGACAATGCGCCGACCCTGCTGAATCAACTCCTGTGCGATTGCACAGAGCAGATGCGTCTTACCGCTGCCTGGATTGCCGAAAGCAAGAATATTCTCACATCGATCCAGAAAAGTACCGTCAAGCAGGGCACTTATCTGTCCATTTACTTTGATCGGCAGCCTTGAACGGTCAAACGTCTCAAGGTTTTTTTCAAGCGGCAGCCTGGATTCCCGAAGATAGCGTGCGATACGCTTCCTGCGACGCTCCTCACATTCCCGCTGTACCAGTTCCTGAAGGTACCCCTCATAGCTCAAGGCCTCCCGGCGGGCCGTCTCCGCCTCTTCCATGTAGCACTGCCTGATAGTGGAAAGATACAGGCTTTTGAGGCCTTCTTCCAGTTCATGCATGTTGACTGCTTCTGTCATCTCTTCACCTCCATGCCTATAAGCAGATCATACGCGGGAAGGAACACAGGACTTATCTCTACATCCGTTATGGTCTTTATCCCCGCTCCTGCCTTTACAAGCTCCTTTACCCTGTCGGAGGATATCGGCTCACCGGCATGCAGCAGGTGACTCAGTACATCATCGACATACGCCTCTCCTTCCTTTGCGGCAATCTGCAGAATCCTGAGATACTCAACGTCTGCCTTTCCTGCCGCGTGATGATCCTTCAAATGGTCATATGCCATGCGGAAACGGCTGTCAGGAAAGAGATCGCTTCGGTAACGGTAATTTCCAAACGCTCCGGGTTTGCGTACCAGCCAGTCGATAATGTGGCGATACTGGATGTGGTGCTTGTTCCTGCCATGCAGACGGGGAATCTGTTCCACACATTTCTGACCATACCAGACATCAAGGTGGTCGTGGTAAAGCCGCACTGTTACACGCTCCCCGATCAGGCGGCTATGGACAGAATAGGTGTTGCGATGAACCCGGATTGTGCTGCCGCGATTGACCTTGACATCAACACGGCTGCAGGTCTCAAGACGGGTGGAAGGCAATGGCTTCAGTCGTTCCTGCTCCTTGCCAAACCGCTCCTTTCGCCCCTGATTCAGTTGCCTTGTCAGATCACGCAAAAAGATCTCATACTGTTTGAGTGAGGTGAAATCGCGGCTTCCACGAAGCATCAGGGCCTGATCTACCGCCGTCTTGAAACGATGGTGTCTCTGTTCCACATCGCCGTTTTCGTGCGGGCTGGCGGAGTTGGTCCGGCGACCATGAAGCTGGTAATGATCCAGCAGACCCTGGTAACGCCGGGTGAAACGGTCAGGACTGTCCGGCCTGGCAACTGCAGCGGTCAAGCGGTCTGTCTGGTGCTCCTGCGGCACACCGCCAAGTTCCCACAGACTCTTTTGTAACCCTTCGCTGACACTCTCAAAACTCTCTGAATAGCAGATCGTGAAGGTTTCCCAGTTAGTGTCTGTCCATGAAAAGATAATTATTTGATTTTACGAGAGGAAATCGTCTTTTGGGGGTGACATTTTTAGCGATTCATGGTAAAGATAAATCATGTAACTTATCAGAATTACTTGATTAACTATTTTCGGGAGTCGCAAAAACGATGAGAAAAGCACGCATTCAGCAGTTACCACTGACAGAGACAACCCCTGATCACCCCAAGGCGAAAGAATTGGCAAAGATCAGCGAGATTCTCGATCAGAACAGTAGCATATACGATATGGTCTTACAAGATATCGGTATAGCAGGTACTAAAACCGGTGCCCAAGGTATGACAGCCGAGCAGGTGCTTCGGGCCGCAATTATTAAGCAGATGGAAGGGTTCAGTTACCGCGCACTTGCCTTTCACCTCATGGATTCCCGGGTGTACAGCTGGTTCTGTAGAATAGGGATCGGCAGTAAGCCGTTTAAAAAATCAGCCCTGCAGCGCGGTATCAAGGCGATCACAGACAGCACCTGGGAGCAAATCAACAAAGTCCTTCTCGGCTATGGCCGCAGCGAAGGTCTCGAGCAGGGGCGAAAGGTCAGGGTGGATTGTACGGTGGTTGAATCCAATATCCATGCTCCTTTTGATTCGGAATTGCTTGTTGACTCTGTCCGTGTTCTGGCCCGGATATTAACAACAGTTAAAACGGAACTTCCTGATCTTGTATTTTCGTTCTCAAACCATCGACGTCGTGCCAAACGGCGGAACCTGGGAGTCATGAATGCAAAGAACGCTGCTGAGCGAAAAAAGATGTACAAGGATCTTCTCCAGGTTACGGAGAACACAATCGGCTATGCGGAACGTTGCCTGAAAATGTTCAGATCGTATCATCCTGCCACCCTCGAGCAGGTAGGTGTGCTGTCCATGGCAAAAGAGAGGTTGGAACATTTTCTCCCCTTGACGCGGCAGGTAGTCTGCCAGACTCGTCGCCGTGTATTTGATGGAGAATCGGTTCCAGCGGCGGAAAAAATTGTCTCCATCTTCGAGGAGCATACGGATATCATCCGTAAAGATCGTCGTGACACATATTATGGTCACAAGATATGCCTGACCGGTGGAGCTTCCAACCTGATTCTTGACTGTGTGATCCTTGAAGGGAATCCTGCTGATTCCAGTTTGACCGAGATGATGCTGGATAGACAGAAAATCATCTATGACCGTTATCCTCTGAAGGCAGCTTTTGACGGCGGCTTCTCTTCACAGGAAAACCTGAAAAAAGCAAAGAAGAAAGACGGGATAAAGGATGTCTGTTTTTCAAAGGGCCGTGGCCTGAATATCAAGGATATGTGCCGCAGTAGTTGGATGTACAGGCAGTTGCGTAATTTCCGTGCAGGTATAGAAGCCGGCATATCCTGGTTGAAACGAAGCTTAGGCCTTGACCGGTGCCTGTGGAAAGGATTTGAATCGTTTAAGAGTTATGTGTGGGCATCTATCGTGTCAGCCAACCTGCTGACCATGGCTCGCCATCAATTAGCTTAAAGTATCCTTTCCGGGACGACGGGATTTAACAATCTACAGGAGAGATGCGTTCAATTTTCAGCAATGAGAGGCCGGTCACGGTACTGTGGAAGGAAAATCGGTCTTGAAGCGAAAGACGTTAAAGGAATAGTTCTTAGATAAGAATTATTATCGTTTAGTCTTTGCGAAAATTGACCATTTCTGGACAGACACAAGTTAGAGACTTTGCCAAGGCCACAGGAAGACTGGCCAAGACAGATCGTATTGATGCCGATATAATCGCCCATTTTGGTGAGGCAATAAAGCCTGAAATCAGGCCCTTAAAAGATGGGCAGCAACGAGAACTAACAGAGATGCTCACCAGGCGGCGACAGTTGGTAGATATGCGTAAAATGGAGAAACAGCGATTAT
>WFRY01000435.1 GCA_015486315.1 Desulfobulbaceae bacterium | reverse complement strand
GGTGAAAAATGTCAACCAAGAGTGCTTCCAATAAAGGGCAAGATAGAACTCTGCGGACCATTTTTATGTGACAATAATGAAAAGACAGGCAGAAATCGGGCAGAAATCGTTAGTTTGCCTTGCCTTTTTTAGAAAGGAGTACCCCATGCACCAGATATTTTTGAGCATGGTATATATTTGTTATCACCTTCAAATTCAGGCATTAGGCTCTTGCAGAAAAGGATTTTTGCAAATCACTATTACCATATGTGGTATTTAAAAGGTTGAAAAGTGCAATATGTTGCCAACGGATAAGCAAAGTTTTTATTTTTGCAAAAACCTCGTCTGTCAAAAGTTTTGGGTTTCAGTGTTTCTCTCGCAACTTTCATTTGTTTCGAGGCCAAATCATATCTTTTACTTCTTCTTGCTTCCCATGAGGCGTTTGTCGAAAATGGTGATCTTCGCGTTCTTTTCC
This sequence comes from Desulfobulbaceae bacterium, assembly GCA_015486315.1. Lineage (GTDB taxonomy): Bacteria > Desulfobacterota > Desulfobulbia > Desulfobulbales > Desulfobulbaceae > Desulfobulbus_C. The sequence goes on along the minus strand of WFRY01000435.1, from coordinate 7,754 downwards.
AATTTAGCCCCCATCTGTAAAAATGCCTTAGCTTCTTTAATACGAAGAATCTTCTTTTTCACTTTATCCTTGACAGAGTCAAACGGCTGCACTGTCTCGGGGTAGATAGTATCTACTGTGAAAATATTGAATCCGAACTGGGTCTCTACAATATCGCTGATTTCGCCTACCTTCAGATTAAAAAGGACGTGATCAATTTCTGGAAAAGTCTTTCCCTTTTCCACCACTCCCAGGCTGCCACCTTCGGATGAAGAGGGGGCATCTATAGAATATTTCCGAGCAAGTTCACTGAAATCCGCACCTTTTTGCAGTTGCGAACGAATATTCTCTGCCTCTTCCCGCGTCTTCAGGAGGATAACCCTGGCTTTAACTTTCTTTGCAGTCTTAAATTCATCAGGATGCTTCCGATAATATTGCTTCATCTCCTGATCGGTTACTGTAAGCTTACTTCCTATTTCTTTGTCCAGATAACCTGCGACCAACAACTCCTCTTCGAATTTGCTCACTCTGCGTTTTATGTCAGGGTCTTGCTTAAGTTCCGCAACATACGGCTGTTTCAAGATCAGTTCCCTGAGAATTATGTTATGTATAAGTCTTTCCAGATCTTCCTTTGTTAGAGCATCTTTTCCGGATTTCTGTTTGTACTCTTCGATTACCCTGTCTAATCGTGATCGCGTTATGTCTATACCATCAACGGTTGCTACTATTTCTTCGGCAGAACCCTGCTGCGGTATGCAGACCAACAGGCTCGTAACTACCAAAATTGCAAAAACCTTTATGCAGCATGTCCAAGCCAGGGATAACCATTTATACTGAGCTGAAAAATTCATGGCATATTACTCCTTAGGACCACCAAGCGACTGCAAAATGGCCTCCGCCTGCTTACGAACAACCTTATCTTCGTGCTTAAGTGCCTTTTCCAGCACTGCCCGGTCCGATTCGTTGATGAATCGTCCCGATAAGACCAGAACACTTTCTCTCACCTTTTTGTCATCATCCCACAGGAGCTCCAGCATCGGCTTGTAATTGTCCGGTGTAGCGTAGGATGCATAAGCCACCACGGCTTCTCTTCGGACATCTATGTCCTTCGATTTAAATTTTGGACGTAACACTTCAGCCGTATCGATTCCTCCTCCTATTCGCCCTAATGTCCTTATGGCCTGGACCTCTATTTCACGATCACTTGAATTCAATAATGGTTCCAGGGTTGTTTTAAGGCCGCGTCTGACGTCATTTGGGGCGTTAAGTGCATGCTTCTCCAAAACTTTCAGGTAAGCAAGCTGATTATCTACAGAGACATCATTCGTGGAAAAAATCTCTCGAAACACATCGGGGGCAGATGGACTTTGCGCTATCAGAGAAAGCGCATCTTTTCCAAGAGAATTTTCAACAAGGGCCTCCTTGATAATTGCATTAAACTTCGGATTACTTTTCCTGGTAAGGGCCCAAATACCATTCATCTGCTTTGTTTTGTCATTTGAGTGCACACTTTCCCTTAGAATCTCCAAAGTTGCAGGTGAATCGGATTTGGAAAATATATTGTACGCGATACGATTGATTGAAGGATCATCGCTCAATTCAACAAGCTTAACTGCATAGTCTATGCCTGCGTCCGTACTGACAAACGTTAGAGCTCTTGCAGCGGCCAGCCTAAACTCTTCGGAGCCATTCTCGTCCTGCTTTTCAATGAAACTCTGGATAACCGGGAGAATCTGGTTGTCAAAGCCCAGCCTGGCAGCTCCAACCAGGGCCTCATCTCTCGAACCAAATTCCTCGTCCTGGGCCTTGGTTACTAGAATTTCAAAAACGCGGCCCTTGAGTTCCTCACTTTCAGTCCCGATATACAGAAGTGCGTCTATGGCCTCCTCAACCACTGCATTATCCTTGTCGTTCAGGAACTGTTCAAGTGCGCGGACAGATGCTTCCGTTTTTATTTTCCTCAGTCCCAGAATGGCCTTGATACGCTCTCCCGGGTTGGGATCGTTCAATACTGCCTGCGCATCCTGCGGCAGTTCATCCTCTAAAGCCCCATTCTCCGCAACCGGTGGGGATGACTCCACACCAACCTGCTCCTGACTCTGTGAAACTGTAGATTCAGACGTGAGTTTCTTTTCCTTACCATTGCCCGTGGTCGATAAAAAATAAACGGCTGTTCCGAGAACTACCAGCAATATACAAAAAATACCTAAATTTTTCATACTGTTATTACCCATCAAGGTCTCCTTTCGCTCTGTCTTTTCCCAAGGGGAACTGTGCTGCCCTTCTTCTCATAGCCAAACCACGCACGAAGTTCGTGCTGAACGTTGTCAGGTTGTAAAAAGGGGAATGTAACTACGGCTGATCAGTTTCCGCAACTACAATATTGATCGGTCAGAAATTCCGTTCCATAAAGGCCGACGTACCTGACAGTCACATTGTCCGGGCCGTAGCGAATGTCAAGTGTGTTGAATTCTGGAACCGTGACGACGATTTCAAGAACGTCGCCCTGTTTCATAGGTGACCCGTGTGGCAAAAGGGCAAGGATAGGCCGTGACGGTAATCATGAGATTGGAGTCACATGCAGGAAAACCTGGTTCAACGACTTGGACTGATTGGCAGGCTGAGCAAAAAAACTCTATGGCGAATGCGCTGTATTCGTTGATCTCTATCCCATTGTTGTCAGGGTTCTTTTCAATAACGATGTCCGCTGCCCAACAGTTGGAGTAATTTGCAGCATCTAACATAGGGCGTCCGGCCTCAGCACAAACGAAGAGATAGAGTGACATCATCAGAACTAGGAGCAGAAGAATCTTAAATGGCATCCTGTTTTTTCTTGTAAATAATCGTCAGGTCAAGGAGTTCATTCCCGTCAAAATGGGTTGTTATTGCAGGTTAGTTCGCGATATGAGACAACTGCACATAAAAAAGAGGAGCGCGCAAGGCACCCCTCTTCAACTACATTGTGTTCTATGTGATATCTATTGAGCGTTACATATCCAGTTACTAAGGTTGAGGGTTACAGTTCCAGCTACTCAGGTATTCGGTACCGGTGATACCGACGTACTTGACTGCTACGTTATCCTGACCATAGTACATATCAACGGTGTTGGTTCCAGGAACCTTTACCTCGATGTTGATTTTGTCGCCCTGTTTCAGACGGTACTCAGTCTCACCTGCCGGGTTGACTACACCTGTCTCAGGCATTATCACCACGATGGACTCTTCCCATATACCCTTTGAGGTGTACAGCTGATCCTGAAGGAGTATATCTGCAAGGCCGGGGGTGGTCCTGCCTGTCAGAGTAAAGCCTTCGTATGGGAAGCCAGAGGTGGCATACTCACCAGGAAGGGCCCTGACAGTGATTCTGGGGTTGGATTCAGGAAGCCAGAAAACCTGGCCCCAGGGCATCATGTATCGACCGGTCTGCATTGCACCCTCAAACGGATTCTCGCCGAACGGGGTGCGGGAGTTCATCTTCAGAACGCAGTCACGAATATTGATATCAAGATCCGTGTCAGGCTTCATCTGAAGAACGATCTGCCAGGTAAATTCAGCGCTGTTCCATGCATCCACGAGATGTGACATATATTCGGGGAAGCAGGGATCAGGCTTGGCCTGTCCGGCGGTCTGGGTGAAGTACTCATCGAAAAATGAGCTGTACTCGTTGGTCAGGAGGCCACCATCAACGTTGTTATCGATAACGAGCTGATCGACCTGATCGTTGAAATAGTTCGAGGCGTCGCAACCCACTGTGTCGAACTCAGGCCGCTCACCGGCAAAGGCCGGAGCGCTCAGAAGAGCGACAGCCGCGAAAATCATAATGCTTTTCATCAATTTATTCATGTACTTGTACTCCTTATCTCCATGTTTTAGGTTTATAATTTCTTTTCTCCAATACGAATCAATAACCTGTTAATCGTTATATAACGTTCCATCACCCCCTTTCTTTCTGTGAACCAGGCAGCAAATCAGTTCTTGCCTCCTGGCGCAACTGTTCAATGTGGATACGTTCATATTCAGGGCAGATTCCACTAACAGCAGGACATTGTACCCCGTTTTACTGCACCTTCCTTCCCAAATACCGCCACGCAGTCAAACCGCTTATCCCGGCCAGCAGCAGGAACAACGAAGCCGGTACGGGAACAGGCTGAACGTCAGTCAGGCCTGCAGTCAGGATCAAGGGCCCCTGATCTCCAATCTGAAAAGGACCATTCAGCTCTAAACCCTGAAATCCGGCTGGACCAATAACCAAATTTTTTGCCTGTACGTCCACATTGAGACCGCAGTTCAGCATGTAGTAAAAGTGGTCGGACATGGAACGTATCAACACATTTTCCATGACCTGATCCCAGGAAGCAGGATCGTTATCCATTTCAAGATGATAAACATTTGCGCCTGCCACCCCCGGGCCGAATTCGAGAAGATCGATGTTTGCGCTTATTTCGTAGTCGGCGTTGTCAAGATTTATATTCACCAGGCCGGCCATCTGAGCTGTAAGATCGGCCATTATATTCCCGCCGTCGTTGACAAACTGCCTTGAAAGTGTTGCGCTCACGCTTTGGTGGACGTCTGCAGCGTTTCCATTGGCGTTAAAGTGATCAGCAGGGCCGCCTGCATCATTAAATGTTATGCCAGTCTGGACCCGCGCCTCAAATCCGTCGCCAACGACGGCTCCCTGCGAACTGGCATTGAGGGTCATCTGTCCGGATCCATTGTAAAAATTTTCTGTTATGGTGGACGTTCCGATGGTACCCGGAGGGGCGTCGTTTGAAGGATTATAATATAGCGGAGCACCGGGGAAGTAACCGAAACTCCCACCATTTGATAAGATGGGATAATTTTCTTTAAGCGTTGTAGTTTGTCCCGGATGTAAGAGTGAAGGATGGTCCCATACGATGGCACCTTGCGCCGGCGCATATGCCATCAAACACAGCAGGACGGCTATCAACCATGTAAATTTGCCTTTCATTTCATAATCTCCTTTTCTCGTTCCTTTAGTTTTTATCTTTAGGGGCTGTCCAAAAATAACTTGGCGATTTCGCATCTAATCTTTCTTAAGGCCATCCTGAGCCGAACTTCAATCACAGAATCCTCAACGTAGCCAGGCTACGCCTGCGATTTTGCTCAATCAGTTCAACTCAGCCTGACCTAAATCAGAACGGGCCATCATCCAACGTATTTTTGGACAGTCCCTTAGCATCAAGTCTGTTTCTGTTTACTGTAATTTAACTCTTGATTTCCTTAATAACAGTGCACCTCCTTCTAATTTGGAAAACTCCAGTCTCCCAATCCTATGTTTCCCAAACCGATAAAATTTATTGTAAGCCCGTCAGCAACAGGCAGGTAGAACCATTGATATGAACTTTCGTAAAACCTGCTCTGACCATCAGAGAGCCATACACTCAGTTCCTTTTCGAACACTGAAGACATGTCCGGATCCACTATCAAATCGGCGGCTCCATCTCCGTCTATGTCAGCCACACCCTGGATACCACCTCTGGTACCTGGAGTTATGAAGCACCAGGGGTGACCATCAATAAAACTATTGTATCCGTTGGATCGGTAAACATAGACTGCTGTATCCTTGTAACCCTCAGCCTGAAGAACCAGATCGTCCAGGCCGTCGCCGTCCACATCCGAAAGTGCAATAACCTGCACGGGGCCACGCACCCAGGATGGCGTAATGGAAAGCCAGACAGGCATGGGTATCTGGAAGCTCATTCCATCCGACACCCCTATGGCAAGAGTTACTGGAGAATGAGACTGGTTTGCATACCGGATAGCAGTGACCAGGTCCGCTTTGCCATCACCATTGACATCACCAAGTCTGAATTCATACTGGTAGTAGTTGGAAACAAACAGGTTTGCCCAGTCATGGGGCATCTCCTCGAAATAGGCACCGGGCCTGGACAAAAGGACCCGAAAACGGAGCTGTGAGCTGTATGCTTGATCGCTGTTTTTCAGCATTACCACATCAGCACGCCTGTCACCGTTCACGTCGGCAAGACCCACAACTTCCTCCCCAGTTGATTCACTTGAGCCGGAACGAAACCAGGTAACCGGAGACTCCGAAAGGCCACCTTCGTCTCCGGAAAGATAAACCAGGAAAGAGTCGACAACTCCACCACCTGTCATGACCTCAGCCCCACGCACAACCAGATCCGCAAAGCCATCGCCGTTTACATCGGCCACGCCAACCGGCTTGAGAGCCGCATCGAAGTATGCCGACGTAACACTTGTCTCACCGGTGTTCCACGTTGTACCGTCCGAAAAGTGCGTCACGTACCGTCTTTGCTGGAAGCTACCATTTGTCTGTACCAACTCATAAACGAGGTCAGTACTGAAAATGCGGTCAGAATAGGCATCCAGAAATTCAAAAGCTTCCGGAATATCCAGACGCCCGTTTCCATAGAGGTCGTCGATACCTTGGGACCCAAGATCAAAAGATGTATTGAGAAGAAAGCGCTTGAGCTGTGCAGGACGCAGATCAGGCCTGTATTCCAGGAGCAGTGCGGCTGCTGCCGATACATGAGGAGCGGCCACGGAAGTGCCCGCCATGGTCTGATATTCGCCTCCCGAACCTATACCCCAAACTGATGAGCCGGGAGCCACCATATCCGGTTTCGTCACACAACGTTCGTTCCAGCACACCTCCCCTCCACTGGAAAATGAAGTAACACGATCATGTGAATCAACAGCGCCTACTCCCACGGAATCAGGGACATTGCCGGGAGACAGGGTATAGCCAGGCCCCATGTTGCCGATGGCACAGACTGGAAGAACGCCAGCCGCAATCATGTTGGCAATGGCTGTCTGGTAAACAGGAGAGGTACCCATCATCCCCCAGGACATGTTGACGATCTGTGCTCCATCATCAGTGTCAGGATTGTCGTCAGGGTCAATAATCCACTGCATAGCCGCGAGAGTCTGTTCTATGGTTCCTGACCCTTCAGGCAGAGCTAACGCACACAAAAGCGATGCCCCGGGGGCGATGCCTGTATTATCCCCCACCATGATGCTGGCCACATGCGTTCCGTGCCCTCGATAGTGAGATTCATGGGGTTTGCTTTCTACCTGTCGGCCATAACTATCGAATTCGGCCCAAGCCGCCAGCTTTCCATCCAGATCAGGATGCGCTGCGTCTAACCCGGTATCAATAATACCAAGGCGCACCCCGCTTCCGTCAAGGCCAAGGCCGTCAATGGCGTCCAGACCGATTGCCCTCAAATTCCAGAGATCAAGAGCAAGGGGATCCCCATCCTGAATAATATCAGCAGGATCAAGTGAGGGAACGCTCACGATTCTGTTTTCGATAATTTTGTCTACTTCTGGCCGTAAAGCGACCTCCTCAATGGTCCCAGGCAGGAGGTCCGCCGCCACGCAATTGCCAATCCACAAAGGGTTGACTTGACCTTCCTTTTGGATACTACCCGGCCCATACGCCCTGAACCGGATATGCTTCTGCATAAATTCCATGAACCTTTGGCTGGAACAGGCAGCCTGTTGTCTCATCGCGGCCAGCCAATCGGTTCGGGACATGTTTCCAGACCGCAACACTGATGCGTCTTCTTCCTGTTTCTTAAACTGAATAATGACCCTGACAGGCTTAATGCTGAATTTGTTCAGAATTCGGGTTTGCAGAGCGGGCGACAATTTTTTCTGCAGGCAGGTCTGTCCCTCTCCCTCCAATTGAGCCAAAGCCAACGATATACCTGTTGAAAGGATAAAAAAGACAACTATAATAAAGAAAATGAATCTAAATTTGTTTTGCATCT
>WFRY01000434.1 GCA_015486315.1 Desulfobulbaceae bacterium | reverse complement strand
ATTACTACAACCAGGATCATGAGCTTAAACATATCATCGACCTTATTGCATCCGGCCATTTCTCCCATGGTGACAGGGAACTCTTTCGTCCCATTGTTGATTCCCTGCTGTACGATGACCAGTACACCCTTTTTGCAGATTACCGCTCCTATATTGATTGTCAGAAGGAGGTGAGCAAGCTCTATAGGCACAGAAGGGAATGGACCAGGATGTCCATACTCAATACCATTCGCATGGGCAAGTTCTCCTCGGACCGATCCATCAGGGATTATGCCAGGGATATATGGGATGTAAAACCCTTTCCGGTGAAATTGAAGTGGAAGGATATGCCGGAAGACGGAATACTTTTTACTCCACGCAAACATAAGGAGATCTGACATGACTGATAACTTACAGGCCTGTGATTTTACTATATTCAGGATACTTGGCGATCTTTCACGGCGCAAAGCTTCTGCCTTCCCTGTACCAGCTTGACAAGGCAGGGCTTCTGCAGGAGGACACCGATGAAATAAGGGTTATCATTTCTGCTGAGGCATGCATGCTGCTTCTCGGCCTGCACCATGATCTGTATCGGGATCTTGTTTCTATCCTGGTTTATCCTTCAGTAGTGGTAACTCCGCCTTCCAGCCGTGGAGTTTTTCTTCAGAGCCCACTGGTTGAGCCGCCGCCTGCAGCTATTTCCGGCCAGGCATTTATGCGCGGGCCTGTGATCCTGGTATGGGATGTGGTCAGAAGGGACGCACTGCATCCTGAACACAGGCATAACGTAGTCTATCATGAATTTGCGCATCTGCTGGACATGGAAAGTGGGGCCGCCAACGGTACCCCGCTGCTTCACAGCCGGGAGCAGTACAAAACATGGGCAAAAGTTTTTTCACGGGAATTCAATAGATTACGGAGCAAATCAGGCCGGGGCAAAAAGACCTTCCTGGATTCTTATGGCGCATTGAATGAAGCTGAATTCTTTGCAGTGGCAACCGAATTCTTCTTTGACAGGCCCATTCAGATGCAAAGTAAACACAAGGCCCTGTATGATGTCCTTTCAGGGTTTTACCAGCAGGACACAGCAGCCCGCGAGCGGCGCTTCAGAAGGAAACGATAGCGTGCGGTTCTCAAGACGATATTGATATGAGTACAGGCACAGGTAGAGAATATTCATGAGCAGTCATCTCCTGGCCGCACGATTTGCCGACCTGCACAGTGCCATGGTGAACCCTGAAGGAAATCCGCCGCTCCTTGCCCCTCCTCATCCAGGGACAGACCTGGAATGTCCCCCTGGAAAGTCCCGTTGTTATCTCTTTCCTAAGTTGAGCGATTCTTCGGATTTGCCGCAGATCCGCAAAAGAGGAATTACCATTATAGTCGGCTATATGGGGATTCCTATGACAAAGGAGATGCCGTGAAGACGGCGATCCTGAAGGGTTTCAAAATTGGAAAGTTATCATCGATGTAACTCCTTTGAATGTTATAATAGAAATGATTTTCCACATTTTGAAACGCTCAATTTAGGTCTTTGTTGTTTCAGGTTTGCCGAAAAGGGCATTTATGAGCAGTCTATCACGGCCATAGATGTCATCATAAAAATAGATGTCTCTGTCAGCAGGATTTACATAGGCTGTGCGATAGAGAATATAAACGGGAACAGGCTTGTCGAGCAGCACTACCTGCCTTTTGCGGGTTGCAATGATCTCATTGATACGCTCGACATCCCAGCCCTTTGCCTTACCGCCCAGCACCCAGGCAGCCATCCCTTTGGGGCGATCCATTCGGATACATCCATGGCTGAAGTCGCGCTGCTGCCGCTTGAAAAGACCGTGTGCCGGCGTATCATGAAGATAAACATTGTATTTGTTGGGGAAAACCAGTTTCAGGCAGCCAAGGGCATTGTCAGGGCCTGGATCCTGCCTGACATGATACCTGTTCATGTCACGTTTAGAGACCTTGTTCCAGTCGATTGACTCCGGATTAACCTCACGGGCATCAGACCCCCAGCCTTTGAAAATGCGCATGTTCTTGCTGGCAAGATAGTGCGGATTCTTCCTGAGCTTGGGAAGAATTTCGTTTCTGGCAATACTTGGAGTTAAGTTCCAGTACGGATTAAAAACCACATACTTTATGGTATCGTTAAACACAGGAGTCATGTGATATTTTTTCCCAACGATCACGGGGGTGCTCACTGTAAAATCTCCCGGCCTGCCTGCCACAGCCTCAAATCCGGCGATATTTACAGCCACAAGGCGTTCTCCCATAATGTCCCGGTTCAGCCAGCGGTAACGCTCCATGTTGATGACAATCTGCCTGACCCTGTACTCAACGGGTACGTTCATGACCGCCAGGGTCTGCCTGCCGATTACCCCGTCGGGTGCCAGGTTGTGCCTCTTTTGCAACCTTTTGACGGCCTCCACCAGTGCGGAATCATACTCCGTGCTGCTCATGTCTGCCGGGTTTTCCGTGTCCAGAAATCCAGCTATTGACAACCTTTTTCTGAGTATGCTGATCCGCGGATCCGTCATGCCCGGTTTCAAAATTTTTCCCCCGGGTATTGAGGGCCAGCCGCCTTTTGCCGCAATGGTCTGATATTGGGCCAGTTGTTTCTGTAATGCCCGATACTGGTAAAAGGGAGGTGCCTGTTGCTCCATGAAAACCTTCATATTCGGAGCCCTTAACGCCGCCTTGATGAAAACATCCCAGTCCACCTCAGTACTGTGAGCATTGGCAAAAAGTTCGGGATCAAGCTGACGAGGCTGAATGCGCCCTTCTCTCTGGTCTGCCACATAGCGCAGCATCCCCATGGTAAGCAGGATATCCAGCCGCACAATATCCGCCCTGTCCGTACAGTTCCAGTACTGCTCAATCCTGTCTGTAAAATAATCCGCCGGATCAAGCCCCTGCGTGCCTGCTTCCTTGAGTACCTCAAGGATTTCCACGCCCCGGGCATCCGGCCTGCCCTGTTTTATCCAGAACAGCTGAATACCATTGGCGGTATAGATTTGAGACAGCCTCTTGTCGATATCAGCAGCTTTCCGGCCATGGACGTTCAGGTGCAGACGCGATGCCGGTCCCATTTTCAGATACCTGCTCAGAGTATCGCTGTATTCTTGGGCTGACACCACTTGGACAAGGGAAAAGCACATCGTTAATATCCCGGAAAACATGATTATTCCTGTCGATTTTTTCCATTTTTCCATTATTCTTCTCATCTCCATGTCTATATATGTTTATCCGAAAATACATGGCTTACGCAAAGTCGCAAAGCACGCAAAGAACTGCTGATAGATTAAGCCAGATAGTCTTAAAAAAAATTGATAATATAACATCCCCGCAAACGCCTGTTTCCATGCTCCATCTCGGACACTGCTATCACAATTTACCGGTTCCGACATAAAAAACCAACTATTTTCATTGCTTCTTGTACTGATACATACCTGCAATACACACTGATTATACAGTTTATTTCATAATAAATGCCATATGACTGGACAGGATGATTGAAATCCCTAACCGGTGCAGTAAATTGAAAGATGAAAATATGTAAACCTTTGGAAATATGAGAATAACAGCGGGTTTTCCTGCTGCCATGCCTAATAATCGCAACAAAACAAAAGGAGAAATAAATGCCTTACATAAAAAGGACAAGGTCAGAGAGGCCCTATCAGATGATATCTATGCGAGCACGGACCTGTCGTCGGAAGATACAGAATTAATTGCTGAAATGCAAAGAAGTCATCCAAAAATGATCCGACCGGACTCCCGAATGAGAACTGCTATCCCGATGGCCCCCGCTTTGAGTTGTGTGTTCTTAACCTTTTTGCAACCGGGGTGCTGTCATTTACTCCTGAAAAATGCATTTGCCTTTTCAAAAATTCATTGGTAATTAGTATGATACTGAGGTGATGGTGAAGTCACGTGGGGATATTTACCGGACAGAAGGGCCTTAAAGAACTATTCTGCTGTTTCAGTATAAACCCACAAAAAATTTTTTGGAGGAGATTGAACATGAAAAAAACACAATTAATCATGGCGAGTATTCTTTTTCTGCTGATGACCTGCATGTCTGCTGCGGCTATGGACAAAAAGGCTGAAACCGCGGATACACCTGCCGTGGTAGCTGCGGACCTTGGTGAGATTACAGCCACTGTACAGGCGGTGGACTACAACAATCAAACCATTACATTGAAGGGTCCAAATGGCAACGTGGCTACCGTTGATGTGCATTCCCGCGTCAAAAACCTGGACAAGGTCAAGGTAGGGGACAAGGTTCGGATAAAATTTTATAAATCCGTAGTGGTCTATGTTGCCAGGACCGACCGTAAACCCGAGGCCATAGGAGCCGTTAAAATGGGCGTGGCCCCGCATGGAGATATGCCGGGAATTGAATCCGTGGATGTAATGGAGGTGATTGCCAAGGTAGATTCCGTGGATCATAAGAAAGGTACTATCACCCTGACAGGACCCAGAGGCAACAGACATACCCTGAAAGTCGATAAAAAAGCAAAATATTTTAATGATATAAAAAAGGGGGATGATGTCGTGGTCCGGGCAACAGAAGCCATCGTCATGGACATCAGCAAAAAGTAAAAAGATTTTCAGTAGAAGAGCCCCGGACATCAATGAAACCGGAAGCTGAAACTTTCAGGACGGGGTTCCCAGGCGCCTGTCTGGGAACCCCGATAGCTGAAAACTGAAAATCGAGACATGATTCCCATTTCCCCCGAATACATTACCATTGCAATACTTGCTGCAACGTTCCTGCTGCTTATCTTCACCAAGCTGCCGCCAGCTGCTATCTTCTTAGGCGCCCTGACTCTTACCATAACCTTTGACATTGCCCCCCTCAGCCTGGCCCTAAAGGGTTTCAACAACCCCGGAGTTCTTACCATCGGCGCCCTTTTTATGATAGCTGCGGGCATGTACTCCACCGGTGCCATATCAATACTGAGTGACAGGCTCATAGGCCGGCCCAGGTCAGTACTGCAGGCCCAGATCAGGATACTGCCGAGTATTGCATTCGGAAGCGCCTTTCTGAACAATACACCGCTCGTTGCCATGATGATCCCGGTCATCCGTGACCTTTCAAGAAGCTGCGGTCTTAACCCCAAAAAACTTTACATACCGCTGAGCTACGCATCTATACTTGGTGGAACATGTACCCTTATCGGTACTGCCACAAATCTTGTTATCAACGGTCTTATCAATGACCAGTTACAACAGGGAGGCAAAAATCTTCCCTTCATGGAACCACTTAAAATGTTCGATCTCTCGTGTATCGGCGTGCCTGCAACCATCGCGGGTATCGGGTTCCTGATGCTGTTCACAAAATGGCTTCTTCCAGAAAAATCAGTAAGCGATTCACTTGAAACTCCGGCTAAAAAAAGGCGCTTCCGTCTGGAACTTGAGGTGGAACCCGGCGGATTTCTTGAAGGCAAAACCGTAGAGAATGCAGGTCTCTCGGGACAGGAGGGCATTGAGATAATCTGTTTTATCAGAGACGGGCAATCCATTGATTTTACCCCTGCCACCGTGCTCAAAGGCAGGGATATGCTTGGTTTTGCCGCAGACATAGAGGCAGCAAAACGCCTGTGGGCCACAATGGGACTCCGCCCCCTTTACTCTCCCGGTCACTTACGGCACGAAAGGCACAGGCATCACCTGGTTGAAGCCGTGGTTTCCAGGAGGAACCAGTTCCTTGGACAGCGCGTGGGAGATCTGAAATCAGAAGACAGGAATGTCAATATCTGGCTCGTAGGTTTTGCAAGGGGCGAAAGCGCGATGGAGTATCCGTTGAAAGACGCCGTGGTTCAGCCCGGAGACGTTGTACTTCTCGAAGTCACAGACAGCTTCTTTTACCGCAACATAAATGAGATACAGTTTTCCATGATACAGAAGCTCAGGGGCGCGGCAATTCAGCGAACAGGCCAGGCTGTGACTGCTGCCGGGATCACCGCGATTATGGTAATAACAGTAGCCGGGGGATGGATGTCCATGCTTAACGCGGCACTCCTTGCTTCAGGCGCTATGCTGCTTACAGGCTGCATGGACCTGAAGACGGCTGGTAAATCAGTTGACTTTGCAACTCTCATTGTAATTGCCTCTGCCATGGGACTGGAATCCGCAGTAACTGCCAGCGGTCTGTCAGAAGAAATAGGCCGGTTCCTGGGCTCACTTGGAGGCAGCAGCCCCCATGCGGCCCTTGCGGTTGTTTTTACAGGCGCTATTCTCATGGATGCAATGGTGACAAACGTGGCATCCGCGGTATTCATGTTTCCCATTGCCCTTACCATTGCCACTCAGCTTGGCACCAGCTTCATGCCCTTTGCAATCACCGTGATGGTCGGAGCGTCATGCAGCTTTATCTCTCCGGTCAGTTACCAGACCAACCTCATGGTGTACAGGCCTGGCCAGTACTCCTTTCTGGATTTTGTGAAGACAGGTGTGCCGCTTTCAATACTGGTAGGCGCAATTACCGTTTTCCTTACGCCGATCTTTTTTCCGTTCCATTGATCCCTTTGGCCTGACCTGAGAAGAGAGTCTTTTCTCTCGGGATGCTGCGCTCTGAAAATATTCACAGACCCTCCCGGCCCTCCTTGAAAAGTTGAGCATCTGGTAGTTTAAATGAGCGGGGGATAGAAACAATTAGGTTCGCACCAGCAGAGCTGGTGCTTTAATCTGATTAATTAGACAATTACATGATAGCTGCAAGGCTCAGTTGATCATCTGGGAGAGGGGAGAAAAAATGAAAAAAAACCTGAGACGCATAACGGGCCTGGTCCTTGGCTTCCTCTTTTTGTTCAGCTTGACAGGTAATGTCCTGGCCCTGGAATTTCAGAAAGCTGACAGAAAATGGTCTGCCTCTCTCGAGCTTGGTTCCACCATCCATGGTTCAGGAGCTGTCAGGCTGGTATCCGCCTGGTGGCTGCCCAGGGCGCTGGTCATGGGAGAAAACGGGGCCGGTACTGCCAGGCTTGAGCTGGACCTTGGCGTACTTGACGACAAGGACACCACCTTTGACGCTGGTTTTCAGCCGGTTTTCAGATATACCTATAAAAAATACAAGGTAAGACCATACATTGACCTGGGGGCCGGCATCCATTTTATCAGTAGAAATACCATAAGGGACAGGGAGATGGGTAGTTCCTTTCAATTTTCCCTGCTGGCCGGAACCGGGCTTTCCTTTAACAACAAGTTTGACCTGGGCTACCGCTTCTTCCACTTATCTAATGCCGATATTCATCCTCACAATAACGGGAGGGATGAACACCTGCTGGTTCTTACCTTCCCTTTCTAACAGGCAGAGTTAACTGCTCAGCGGGCACCGCATATGCGGCGTTTCGCATTCGACGTCCATGGAATACAACTTCATGCCCTCCGCCCTGTATCTGCGCCGGCACGTACTCACTTACAGGCAGGCCGAAACATAGAACCATGACATGTTTCGAAAAAAAACTTCCCAAAAATTAAAAAGCAGGTATTATGTCCGTCAAAGTCAGACTATCAAGAGTCTTTTAGTTTTTTTATGAAAACGTAAAACAATAATGTATTATTGTTTCGTTTCATAGTTGGAGATGCGGCACAAAAATGGGTATGCCGCCTAAAAAAATCAACATGTTAAGAAGGAGAAAAAGATGAGGAAGAAATTTCTGACAAAACCCGGTTTCATGACAATTATGGCCCTGCTGTTCATGGCATTGAGCCTTCCCGGCGGCGTATTTGCCGCAGAAAAAAATGCTGCCAAAAACGCGCACGAACCCATTGCTGCTATTCGTGACGCGGCAGTTGCCGTGGCCACGGTAGTAAAGGTCAACCCTGAAACACGTGAAGTTACGCTCAGGGCTGATGACAAGGAATTCACCTTTACCGCTGGTCCAGAAGTCCGCAACTTCGACCAGATCAAACGCGGTGATCTGCTGCTTACCCAGTATTACAGCGCATTTGCAATAGCCGTGAAACCTGCGCACGGCGGGAAAGTAGATCGCACGGACAAAATAGTTGTAAGCCGGGCACAAAAAGGAGACAGGCCGGCAGCTTCCATTCAGCACACGATTACTGCACAGGGAGTTATCAAGGCTATTGACAAAAAACACAGGAAAGTAACCGTCAAGGGACCTGAGAATACCTTGGTACTCAAGGTTTCCAAGGATGTGGACCTTTCAAAGCTGAAGGTTGGGGACCTGGTAGATGCAACCTACGTATCATTTTATTCAGTAGCCGTGGAACCTGCACCAAAAGTATCCGGAAAGGTCAAGATAAAGGCCACCTCCGTGGCGGCAGGCATAGGCGTGGAATGGGGCAAGGGCACTCTCACCATGTATGACGGCTCCGAGCATACTTTCAAAATCAGCGGCCTTTCAATTGTTGATGTGGGCATTTCCACGATTCAGGCAGAAGGCGACGTATACCACCTCGTGGAGGCAAAGGATCTCAGCGGCACATACCTGTCAGGACAGACAGGGGCAACCTTCATTGCCGGAGGCTCAGTTACCGCCATGAAAAATGATAAGGGCGTGGTACTTAAGCTCAAGTCTACCCAGAAGGGGCTGAAACTGACACTGGCGCCCGGTGGGATGAAGATCTCTGATGTGAAATAACCAGAAGAGTAAAATAGATCTGACGGGATTTGTGGCCGGCCTACTTGACAGAGGGGCCGGCCTTTTTGTCGTGTGGTACATCAGCCGGGACGGTCAGATACCACAATTACTATTTTTCCCCAAGTATGCCGGCAGAACCTGCATTAATAGCCTTGACATCTACTCAAGGGATAACGATAATACAGGTGTGAAGCAAACAATTTGTTTTTAAAAGAAAAAAGGAGGGTACGATGTTTAATGTCAAGAAAATTCTGTTTCCGGTTGATTTTACCATGAACATGGAAAAGGTGCTTCCCTACGTGAAGGACACGGTAAATGCCTTTGGTGCCAAGCTCTATGTAATCCACGTGATCAGAAGCGCGGAGGAATTCGTGGGATTTGAAATGGGTACCGCATGGTATGCAGCCCTTGAAAAGGACCTGATGGATGGTGCTGAAAAATCCATGAGGCGCCTTGTCGCGGAACAGTTAGAGGACTTAAGTGACGTGGAGACGCAGATTGCCACGGGCGATGTAGTAGATGAAGTTCTCGATTACGTAAAAAAACAGGACATTGACCTTATAATCATAGGCACTCATGGCAGAAAGGGCCTTGAAAAGGTCATGTTCGGCAGCGTTGCCGAGGGCATCATAAAAGAGGCACCCTGCCCCGTTCTCACCATCAATCCCTATAAGGCAGGCAAGTAAAAGGTTTTTTCTTTCCCTTGAGGGAAAACAGGATGACGTCAGTACATCCTGTTTTCCCGCTTTATTCGAGTCAGAAATATCTGTCTGAAAAAAAACAGCTATAAAATCCCCTGGAACAATCATAACAACCCACCTTAATGCCGACTTTGACGCAGTGGCCTCTGCTGTATCGGCATTCAGACTCTATCCAGACTCTGTAATCATACTTCCCGGTTCCCAGGAAAAGGCTGTAAGGAATTATCTTAAATCCCTGAAAACACCTGTTGCTCCATTCGCAACTCTGAAAGAGACTGATCTGTCAAAACTGCAGACGGTAGTGGTTGTTGACGCCAACCAGAAGAGCCGTCTTGGAAAGGTTGCGGATCTTCTGGTCCGCCCCGGGGTCAGGGTCCACCTGTTTGACCATCATCAGCAGCAGGAATGTGACATCAAGGCCGACAAAAAGGTTTTCGCTCAATATGGCTCAAATACCACCATCATGATTAGACGCCTTCGAAGAAAAGGCATCACACTTTCCGGACAGGAAGCCACGCTCCTGCTCATGGGCATATACGAGGATACAGGCTCATTTACCTTCTCGTCGACAAAACCAGAAGATCTCAGACAGGCTGCCTGGCTCCTG
The DNA here is from genome assembly GCA_015486315.1 of Desulfobulbaceae bacterium. Classification (GTDB taxonomy): domain Bacteria; phylum Desulfobacterota; class Desulfobulbia; order Desulfobulbales; family Desulfobulbaceae; genus Desulfobulbus_C. Next base: position 525 of record WFRY01000434.1, on the reverse strand, counting down.
GAACATGGCGCGGACATAAGACAGGTTTCAAAGATAATGGGCAGCCGGTTTACCCCTGAACACATCTCACTTTTAAATGATCTCCTGCAGTCGGCTGCAACTTACAATTTTACTGGAACTGCCGTCACAATCGCCAAGACCTCTTCTCCCGGATACGTGGATGATTTCGCAGTTCTCGCCCATGAACTCATGGATATGGGGCGCCTTCAGGTCCTATTTACAATGGCATTGATGTCGGACCAGGTCATAATAGTCGGGAGAAGCAGGACATCCAGGGCAGACGTAGCTGAAATTCTGAGGGAACTAAATGGAGGAGGACACGCTTCGGCAGCCTCGGCGACGCTCAAGGGCGTTACTCTTTCCGAGGCTGAAAACCTGCTCCTTTCAGCTATTGAAAAACATCTTGGAGCAAATCCCAGGGTCAGGGACTTCATGTCCTCGCCCGTGGTGAGTGTAGATCCTGACATGCCAATTTTCGAGGTCCATGATCTCTTTGCAAAATACGGCTTTTCCGTTATCCCCATT
>WFRY01000433.1 GCA_015486315.1 Desulfobulbaceae bacterium | reverse complement strand
GGGCCGCACCGCGAAGGGAAAGATTCTGTTCATAGGCTGTCTGAACGAGCCTGTCAAGGACCGGGTCGTTGAACCGGCTCCACCAGGCAATGGATTCTTCCTTGGAAGGTTTCTTAAACAGCCCGTTATCCTGCTCACTCCACGTCTGTGGAACCGGGGCCTCCGGAGTCTTAAAATCAGGGCCAAGCATGGTGCAGCCGCCAAGCAGGATCAGTAATGCGGTCCCGAAAAACAGAGAACGTACAGGCTGGATCAACATGAATATTCTGTTCTCCTGTTCAGGCATCAGCATCGGTTACGGGTTTCGGTGTTGTAAGGTGAGGTGATAAGTAATCGCCTTCCGGCCATAGCGGACAGTGACCGCAACCCATAAACATATCTGATTACCCACAAAGCTCAGCCATTAATAAATTCCTGGATCCCCGATAACTACACTCGGGGATGACGTGGTTTACAACACCGGGGGATAACGTTTACAACTCCGGGGGATGACGAGGCTTGCAACTCGGTTATATTATAACCAATCAGAGTGCAGCCCACTACGGTCATTCCAGAGGTCCTTTATCGGGAGTCTATTATTTTTTCTATTTATAACAGAACATTGTAACCTTGAGTGAAAGTTGACCGAGTTTCATACGTAATCAGATAAACATATTACGAAAAAACAAAATTAGACTACAAAACGATCAGCTATAATGCAAGATTTTTACTATGAAAATCGGCAACTGTTTATCCGGCAAAGATTTTTGCAAGCGCTTCATTAACCACACTCTTGACAATGCACGCATATTTATGGAGGCGGAGTATTCAGACAGCCTGACCGGCACGCCGGTTGCCGGAATCATCCAGACTGGTGTGGGTGACACCGTATCAATGATGGGTGCCGGTGATACCAGCATCTCCCTGGAGCATCTGCAGGGCATAGTGGACAAATGGGCCGAGAAAGCTGCCCTGATGCTGGGTGAGACATTGAAATAGTTGCTCGATAAATCTGCCGGGGCCTCAGGCCTTCGCTTCCGGCACAACACCGAGATCAGGTATCCGGGCAACCATGTCCAGCACGGATCGGGACTCGGCCTGCTGATCACTCGCCCTGGACAAACCCCGCCACCACACAGTTGCCATACGCCCACGCCGGCGAAGAGAGCGGACCAACTCCTGCCGTTCACTGCCTGTGGTCCCCTCCAACCTGGATATCTCTTTGTTAAAGGCATCCTGCTGACGCCCGAGCAGGCGATGTGCTGAAACCGGTTTCACCAACAGCGCAGTGATGGTGCCCAACACCAGGCCACCGGCGACGCCCCAACTGTACATCAAGGTCACCTGCATCGCATAAGGCGTGGCTGAATATCCCTTAATAAAAAGATTGAGCATGATGAGCAGGGTCAGCGCAGCAATGGCAAGTGTCTTGTTTGCCGAAAAAGCAAACCAGCAGAAAAACAGGTGCAGTAGAAAAAGCCACACGAAAAATCCGGTCATACTGTCAAAAAGCGGCAGGACAAATATCATGAGCAGGTTGGTAATGATCAGGCTCAGAATCACCAGGACAACCAGAGGCTTTACTGGATAATTATGTGTAAAGGCAGTGAATTGACCAAGCAGCATCACCAGAAGAACCATGAACAGGCCGCCCGGCCAGGCTACCTCGCTCCACATCCAGAGACCGACAGCCGTTCCGATACCCACAATCACCGCCTTATAGCCATTGGCGAAGGTGTCGTCATACCAGGAGTCAAAAAAATAGGCACGGACAGGTGCACTCACTGCCGGAACACCCTTCCCGGCAACCGACATATCCATGGACTGCAGTTCCCGGCCCATACGTTCGGCAGCTCGTATCAGCTTGCCTGGTGCGTCTGCCGGCGACTCTGTACAGATCGTACTAAGCAGTGTCCCTGCTTCCGGCAGACTGGTTACAACCAGAGGATTGACAGTATCCAGGGTATCCAGGATAGAGGTAACAACCCCTTGTGCCTTGCCGCGGGCTATAATGATCTGCTCTCCCAGGGCCTCTAATGCTTCGAGTACCTGCCGAGCCTGTGCGGCCCGGATTGCTGTCCCGTATTTTTCCAAGGCATGAGAAGACAGCAGATGATGCAATGTCTCCATATTCACGTAAAAACCAGCCAGTGCTGTCACCTGACCGGTGGTATCGGTCTCCGTCGATACAGTGCGCAACAGACCGGTGGTCTTTCTCAAGGTGAATAAAATCCCCAGAGCGGATGCCAGGGGAAAGAACAAAACATGAAAAACCCAGGAGACTGTTATGCCGACCAGGATACTCCAGAGTCGGCTCAAATTGGTCATGAAATATGTGTCATAGTCATAAGACAGACCGATAACAACCATCAGCATGATGGTCAGTGCCGTCCAGCGCCATACCAGCAGATGGCTGCGGTATTCCAGACTCAGGTAGGTGGTCAGAGTAACAAGGGCGAAGCAGAGAGCAATCAGGACAAAGCGCATATCACCGGCCACAAACAACACGGCAAGCCCGAGAATTACGCCAAGCAGGGTTCCCCAGATACGTTCGCTGATGCGCTGCAGCACCATTCCCTGAAAACCAGCTTCAATGACCATCAGCGTAACCGGAGCCCAATAGGGATTTTTAAACCCCAGCCGCATGGCTATATACAGGGAACAAACAGCTGCCAGGCTGAGCCTGAGGGCTGAGAACAGCTGAATCCAGAAAGGACTGGTCACCATTGCAGGACCTTAAGGACGAACTGTGACGGATGCGGTCATGCCCGGGATAATGTGGCCTGTATCCTGGCCCGGATCAAGAACAATAATAACAGGAACCCGCTGGGGCAGGCGTATCCAGTCAAAGATGGCCGGTATGCTGGGCACAAGATCGTTGGCACTGGCTGTATCAGGCGGAGCGATGGCCGTACCCAGGCTTCGAACCCTGCCGCTCAGTTTTTTCTTCTTGTCAGACATCAGCACCACCCGTGCAGCGTCGCCAACCGCGATCTTTGCCAACTGGTTTTCCCGAAACATTGCTGAAATCCGCAGGCTGGATTCATCGACAACCGCAACCAGTGGTACACCTTCCCGGCCATAGTCGCCGGCTCCAATATTGACCTTGACGACAAAACCGTTAACCGGTGATTTCACCTGCGTATAGTCCAGATCCAGCTTGGCAAAATTTAATTTGATTCGGGCAGTCTGAATACGTACATCTTCCTCTGTCTGGTCGCCAAGCGCTGTCTTTGCCTTGAGCAGATTCGCCTCTGCCCGCTTTACTTCCGCCTGGGCAACGGCCAGGCTCTTACGTGCTTTATCCGCAGCATCCTTGGAAGCGGCACCGCGATTACTCAGCACCTTGATCCGCTGAGCATTTTCTCCACTGTACTGCAGATCTTCCCTGGCCTGAACCAACTCTTCCTCCGCGATGGTGATAGCGGCTTTGAGTTGATCAACCTCAAGACGGGTTTGTTTAAGGTTCACCTCTGCCTCGTCAACCGCAAGCTGATAGGGCTCAGAATCGATCACGAACAGCACGTCTCCCTTTTTTACCGGTTGATTTTCCTTAACCGGCACTTCACTGATCATGCCGCTGATCCTCGGTGCAACTCGGATAATATCCGCCTGTACCTCTCCATGCCGTGTCCAGGGGGTACTGCTGTATTTGTACCAGGCGCTTGCTACCGCAATAACCGAGATGACAAGAAGCAGCAGGGGGATGAGCTTCCTTTTACGTTTTGTATCCATTCTATAATCCTGTTCAGAGGTACATCAGGTAAAAAACAGCACTACTGAGAATAATTGTGAGATTCAGGGTTGCAAAGGCACCGCAAGAGGGGAGATCTCCGCTCAGAAGGTTCAGCAGCATCGCCAGAATTCTGGCCATGATAAAGCCCGAGAAGACCGCTACAAGCAGCGGTGGAAAGTAGAGTCCGAAAAATTGAATTTCCTGCATAGCTGGACTGTCGCCGTGTTTACGAAGTTAATTTGTAACTATTCAGGTGGGTGCAGAAAACTTGCAAAACCACCGTCCTGTAACTGTTCAGGAGGGCCTTAGATTCGGAGTCTACGCTTACGTCATGTTTCAAGCATCCAAACGTCAGTAAACCTTCCCTGCAACTTGCCTCAAACGGTATCCAAAATACCGTGTACCATATTTAGTGGAATGGTGCTGTGGTAAATGTATAATGGCAAGGTCAGGAACTTGGGGAAACAGCAAGATTGACCTTATTCCTGAATGCTCTCAACTTTCAAAAAGTGAGTGACAGTCCACCTCCTGAAAGGACGAAATCTTTGGAGCAACAGGAGACACCTTTGCATGGCGCAACTGCT
>WFRY01000432.1 GCA_015486315.1 Desulfobulbaceae bacterium | reverse complement strand
TCTCTGTTCATGACGCTTGCCATCACCATGGTGCCGATCATGGCCCTCTCCGGGGTCGGGCTGGCGCATTTTATTGCCGGTGCTCTTCTGCTCAATATGGCAGTCGGTATGTTTGTTGCCTGGCTGTTTCATGTCCTCATTTCCGGCAGTCTTGCCCGACAGTCTCCCCGGGCTCAACCGGCCCCCAAACCCGAAGCGCCGCCCCAGCCTTCAAAACAGGAACGGGCCCGCCTGGCCCTGGTCAGTACCTTAGTCGCCCTGAGCGCAGTGATCATTTTCTTTGCCTTTAATCTAAGTTCGTATGCCTTTGCCATGCTGCAGATCTGTCTCATGGCCGGATCACCCAGTGCCAATGCCTCGCTTCAGGCCATGAAAAACAATGCCGTTGCCTGCCTGATCGGCGGTGGTGCCATTATTATTGTCTATAATCTGCTCATTGCCGTGCCCACGTACCTGTTTTTAGTAGTTGTCACCTTCTGTTCCGTCCTGTTGTTCAGCAGAAAAATATACGGCGGCGGCCCCATGGCCAAGGCGTATGTTTCCGCCCTGATCACTTTTCTGGTACTGCTGGGCACCTCCACCATGGCCGATACGGCTGCTGCAACCAATTTTTACCTGCGCATAGCCCAGATACTCTTTGCCGGCTTGTTTACGGTGGCCGGCCTGGTTGTTGTTGAAAACCTTTTACGTCCCAAAAAAAGACGCAGACTGATGGTTCAGCAATGATCAATCTCAATCAAATGATGTACCGACCCCTTTCAGGAGAATGAAAATGATTGGAAAAACAGTTAAATGGATCTTTATCAGTATTTTCGGACTGTTCATCCTGGTCATGATTGCATCTGTTGTGGTGATCAGCTTGGGCATTACCATCAACCTCGATTCCATCCGGCCTGCGGTTGAAACAGCTGTCTCAACCGCCCTGGAGCGCAAAACCAGGATTACAGGGTCTGTCAGTTTAAAGCCGACCCTCCGACCGACCCTGGAAATTGATGGGGTACAGATTGACAATCCCGAGGGTTGGACCGATCCTGTTTTTGCAGCCATAGAGCTGGCCCGGGTTCAGGTAGGGATTCCGGCGTTGCTGAAAAAACAGATTGATGTGGGGGAGATCACCTGTGAAAAGGTGACCCTGAACCTGGAGAGCAACAAGGCCGGGGCCAATAACTGGACCTTTGGCAAACCAGGAAAAAATGAACCGGAACCTGAAGTCGAACAGACAGCAGGACCATCACCGATCGGACTGCAGGCCCTTGATAAACTCAATCTCACCCAGATCAAGGTACACTACCGTGATCAGAACCTGGGCAGTAAAATTATCTTTGAGCTGGATGAACTGAAAGGGGCAGCCAGCCAGGGAAAACCGCTTGAGCTGACCGGTAAGGGAACTTTTCAAAACAAGGACTACAGCTTCACCATAGACGGCGGCCCTCTGGAAGAACTTCATCTCAGGAAACAGCTCTATCCCATCACCATTGGAGGCAAAGTTGCAGGCAGTCCGTTTACTGCAAAGGGTTCCCTGGGCCAAGAGGAGAACGAGCCAAAGATTGATCTTGATGCAACGCTTTCCAAAGTGGATATCGGCGGCCTGCTCAGCTGGCTGAAGGTCGTGGAAGATATAGACGCTCAAACAGATGAAATGGCCCTGCATCTTAAACTGCGGGGAAAGAACCTGCACGAACTGGTCCTCCGCTCCGAGATCAGTTTTATGGTTAAAGGCGGTTCCTGGACGCTGCATGGGGCTGGTAAAGGAGAGGGCCTTCCCATTGCGATTCGTAAGGGAGAGGTCAGTGTCCTGCCCGCAAAACCTGTTAGCCTGAACATTGACGGTGTCATTGACAACACACCGATTACCATGGCAATTCAGGGGATGGAGTTGATCAAGTATATCGTTGATCCCAAGAAGCTGCCGGTTTCCATCAAGGTACAGGCGGCAGGAGCAGAGCTTGATTTTAAGGGAAAACTGGCCCTGCCGGTCACCAAAAAGGATATTACCCTGGCAATGACCATCAAGGGGGAAAAGCTTGACAGCCTGGATGAACTGCTGGGCCTTGACCTGCCGCCCCTTGGTCCGTACAGTCTGGCAGCGCAGTTTGCCATGCATGGTAAAGGATATGACCTGTCCAACCTTGCGGTCAAAGTCGGAACCAGTGAGCTGACAGGAAAGATGAAGCTCGATATGACCGGGGACAGGCCTGAGGCAGAGGTTGAGCTTGTCAGCAGCCTGCTTCAGATAAATGATTTCGATCTTGGCGACTGGAGTCCGGAAGGCAAGACCATCTCGGAAGATGGGCCGAAGAGTTCCGAAGCAGAGGGCGCACTTGAACCGAAGAAGAAAGGCGGCAGTGCTCAGGCGGCATCTCTGCTTTCCCCTGAAGCCCTGGCAAAGGCCAATGGGCATCTCCGGATCAGGATGAACAAGGTTATGTCCGGCAAGGACAAGCTGGGTGAAGGCAGCCTTAACGTGAGCCTGAAGGACGGCCGTTTTGCTATCAATCCCCTGGAGCTTAAACTTGCAGACGGCACAGCCCGATCCGAATTTTCTTTTTATCCCACAGCAGAGAATACCGAAATACATCTCGCCACCACTATTGACGGTCTTGACCTCGGCATTATTGCCCGTCGTGTCAAACCCGAGTCAGACATGGGGGGACGGCTCTATATGGATGTTGCACTTGATGCCGAGGCACCCACCCTGGATCAGCTGATGGCCGATGGCAACGGACATTTCGACCTCGCCTTTATCCCGGAAAACTTTGATGCCGGTCTTGTCGACATGTGGGCCGTAAACCTGCTCACCTCCCTGGCAGAGGAAACAGACGGAGAACCGGATTCAACCATCAACTGTCTGGTGGCCAGCTTCGGCATGAAGGACGGGCTGATGCAGGAGCGCAGCATTTTTATAGATACCACCCACATGAGCATTGAGGCAGAGGCATCCATTAATTTCAAAACTCGTTATCTGGACATGCTTGCCGCGCCCCAGGCCAAAAAACCGGAATTTTTCAGTCTGGCAACCCCGGTCAAAGTCAGCGGCAGGTTTGACGACTTCGGCATTCACATTAATATGGTCCGCCTCACCGGAACGGTGGTCTCCTTTGTTACCAGCCCCGTGCATGTCCCCCTGCGCCGTATTTTCGCCGGCAAAAAGCCCGAAGACGGCAAAGTCGCCTGCCGCGAGGCCTGGCAGAAACGCAATACAGAAGAAGCCGGGGTAGACACCCAAACAGGTTCCGATTGATTTGCCGGACCTGTTGTGTTGGTTAGATTCGGAAACAGGGCAGGGTGATCTGTTGAATATCCTGCAACTGTATCGGGCAAATACATGTAGCATTATCTGCTGCACACGCTCAAGTTCCCAAATATACGGGAGTATTATCGGGAGTCTTGATCACGCACAGCAGGGAGTTCCTGAAACGCTTACATTCCCAGGTGTTATCAAGTCAAGAGGTAACTTCTCAATAAATAGTGACGAGTTGCTGTATCTTACTTTGTGGGTCCCGGCTAACAATATGCCGATATGACGGAGTTACAGTCAATTACGATCGTCATCCCCGAATGTAGTTATCGGGGATCCATTTATCTGGACATGCCCTGGATCCCATAGCCGTCAAGCTAAAAGAGTTTCGTCGATATATCAACATGTTGTAGGTCAGGTTAGCGGCTCAACAACTGCACCTGTTGGGTTACGCTGCCTTTAGATTCTTCGTTAAGTTGGAGATAAAGAAAAACTCAGCGTAACCCGACAAGATGTGACGATGTACCACGCTAACCCAACCTACGGTTTTCATGT